>JBBSZT010000018.1:0-2548 GCA_038044585.1 Nanobdellota archaeon | reverse complement strand
GGGCTATTCATAATATTTATAAACTTCTCTAACTTATTACTAATATGGCTGAAGCAAAACCTATTGGAAAAGTAAGCAGTTATTTCTCTAATATTGGAGTAGCTGCTATAGACCTAACTGATAAATTAAAAGTCGGAGATAAGATAAGAATCAAGGGGAACACAACAGACTTTACACAAACTGTAAATTCTATGCAAATTGAACATAAATTAGTGAATGAAGCTAAAAAAGGAAGCTCAGTAGGAATAAAAGTCGATGATAGAGTAAGACCTAATGATTTGGTTTACAAAGCATAGATTTATAAATATTTAATTTAGCAGAATTTTTAGGATAAGTCGGTTTAGACTTACTTATGCCTAGAACTTATTTCTAGGTGGGATTACAACATGGGAAGAATGTATTCTGGAAAGAAAGGAAAAGCAGGAAGTAAAAAACCAGTTAAAAAGCACAAGCTAACTTGGATTAGGTATTCTGGAAAAGAAGTAGAACAATTAATCCTTAAGTTAGCAAAGCAAGGTAAATCCCAAAGTGAAATTGGAATGATATTGAGAGATGTTTATGGCGTTCCAAGTGTCAGGGACTTATTAAAAAAAACATTAAATGAGTTTTTGGATGAAAATAAATTAGCTTCTGAAATTCCAGAAGATGTTGTTAATTTAATTAAACACGAGATTAGGATAAAGAAACATTTAGCATTGCATAAAAAAGATATGCATGCAAAACGCGGATTATTGATTGCAAACAGTAAAATTGGAAGATTAGCCAAATATTACAAAAGAATAGGCAAATTACCTAAAAATTGGAAATATGATACAAAGTCGGCAGAACTTCTTATTAAATAATAATGCAAGATCTAATAAAAAATGCTATTGAGAAATTTAAAAAACTAGATGATAAAGTTATAAGAGTTATCAGTCATCTTGATTCTGATGGATTAACTTCTGCTTCTATAATGTTACAAACTTTAAAGCGTGAAAATAAAAAATTTGTTTTGAGCATTGTTAAGCAATTAAATGAATCTGTATTAAAAGAATTAAATAATGAGCCTTATAATATAATAATTTTTACTGATCTGGGTTCCGGTTATATAAAATTAATTAATAAACATTTAAATAAGAAAATCTTTATATTTGATCATCATGTTCCAGATGATATTAATGATTATGAGAACATAATTCATGTTAATCCACATCTATCAAAAGATTATGAAGATGAAATTTCTGGTTCAGGTGTAACTTATTTATTTTCTAAGACTTTAAATAAAGAAAATAAAGATTTGGCATATTTGGCTGTAATTGGTTCAATAGGAGACATGCAAAAGTTGAACAAAGAAATTTTAGATGATGCAATAAGTGAAAATAAAATTGAAGTTCGTAGAGGGTTAAAAATGTTTGGCTCTCAAACCAAACCATTGCATAAAATATTACAGTTTAGCACAGACCCATTTATACCTGGAGTTACTGGAAGCGAAGAAGGTGCTTTGAATTTTTTACTTGATTTAGGAATAAACCCTAAAGATGAGAATAAATTTAGAAAATTAGGTAATCTATCCGAAGAAGAACTAAAAAAATTAACAACAGGCATTATTTTAAAAAGATTAGGCAGCGAAAAAAATCCTGAAGATGTATTTGCAGATATTTATTTATTAAAAGATGAGGATGAAGAGAGTTTTACAAAAGATGCTCGTGAGTTTAGCACTTTATTAAATTGTTGTGGCAGATTAAATAAACCAAGTGTGGGGATAGGAGTTTGCTTAGGAAATAAAATATTAAAGGAAAAAGCAAATGAATTAATGAAAGATTATAAATTAGAATTAATAAAAGGATTAAACTGGTTTTACAATAACAAGGATAAGATGACTAAAGGAAATAATTTTATTATAATAAATTCCCAAGATAATATAAAAGATACTCTAATTGGAACTGTAACAAGCATCATATCCAGATCAAATGTTTATAGAGATAATACAATTTTAATTGCGATGGCTTATACTTTGGATAATAATGTTAAAGTTAGTATGAGAATTTGTAATGGAAATAATTCAGAAAATGAAATCGACTTGAGAGAGATCTTAAAAGAGATTACAAAAGATGAATGGGAAACTGGCGGTCATAAAAGTGCTTGCGGTTGTTTATTTCCTATTGAAAGAGAAAAAGATTTTATTGATCGCGCAATTGAGATATTAAATAGAAAGGTTTATTAATCATATTTAAGGCAAGGGAAATATGGCTGAAATACAGTTAACAAAGAAAAAGAAAAAATGGTTTAGTATATTTTCTGGACCTGAATTTAATAATTCTGAAGTAGGAGAAACACTCGCAAACGAAGATACTAATTTAGTGGGCAGGACATTAGAAGTCAATTTAGCTAACATAACACAGGATCCAAAATCACAAAATATTAATATTAAATTTAAAATAAAAGAGTTTAAGGATAATAAAGCCAATGCAGAAGTTATTTCATATGCAATGCTTTCTACTTATGTTAAAAGAGTTATAAGACCTGCAAAGGAAAAGATGGATGATTCATCTAGATATACAACAAAAGA
>JBBSZT010000017.1:0-1779 GCA_038044585.1 Nanobdellota archaeon | reverse complement strand
GAAATAATTTTTATTAATTTATTGCTTAAATATTCTTCTTCTGTTAACCAACGCATGTCAGGCAAATTGTTAATTTTATTTGGCAATTCAACAAAAGCCTGAGTTATTAGAAGTCTTTTATTATTTATGATATTATGAACAAAATAAACACCTGAAACAATTTCTTTATTATGACTAACTAATCTTGTTAATATATCTTTTTCTGGAATAACATCTTGTTCTAGACTTAATAAGTAATCATAATTATTGTCCAAAGCATATTTTTTAAGTATATTTCTGCTAGTAATGATACGTTGTATTGCGCTCTCAAAATAAGGTCCTTTTATTGCATTTAAACCACTTTCTTTTATCTTATTAAGATAAGTATCATCTTGGGAATTATCCACCAACAATATATCATAATTATCATAATCTAAGAATTTAACTGAATTAGAATATTGTTTTAATGCATACTCCTTATGAAATGATGTCGGACAACCAACTAAAACTCTTGGATTCATTTGAATTATAAATTAAAATACATTTATAAAATTTCTTATATAATCTCCCAATTTCCACATATAAAACAAAAAGCATTTAATGAATTAAGACCTATCAGTTATACCCTTTATTTAATAAAGATCTAATGTAAAGGGTAGATTTATATATTAGTTATTCTATTCATCTTTATGGTTTACATCTACAAAAAAAGAGTTGGAGAAAAGGTATATTACTACTTAAGGGTCTCTCAACGTAAAGGAAACAAGTTAATAGTAAAGGATATTGCTTACTTGGGAAACTCATTAGATGCTGTAAAAAAAGCTTTAGAAAAATTACCAAAATACTCTAATCAAATAAAAAAGGCTTACAAAACAATCAATAATTTCCTTGAATCCAATAGATATTTAGAAAAAATACAAGAATTAAAATTAAAAAGAGATGAATTTATCGAATATGAAAAATTGCTTGAAATAGAGGCTTGTAAACTACATTTTAACACAGATTTTAAAAGGAATAATGAGTTAACAAAAGAAGAAATTTTAAAAAATTTTATTGTAGAATTTGCTTATAATACAACTTCGATAGAAGGGAATACAATAAAGTTAAATGAAGTTAGAAGTTTATTGCAAGAAGGTTTAACTCCAAAAAATAAAACTTTACGTGAGATTTATGATTTACAAAATACAGAAAAAGTTTTCTTAAATTTATTTGGAGCAAAAGAAGAAATTAGTCATGCATTAATACAAAAACTTCATTCAGATTTATTAGAAAATATAGATCCGAGAAAAGATTATAGAACAACAGATGTTAGAGTAATAAAAGCTAACTTTAAAGCAACCCCCGCACCTTATGTTAAAGCTGATATGGGATTATTATTAAAATGGTTTAATGAAAATAAAAATAAACTACATTCTTTAACTCTTGCAACTATTTTTCATCATAAATTTGAAAAGATACATCCTTTTATGGATGGAAATGGCAGAACCGGTAGAATGTTGTTGAATTATATACTTTTAAGAAATAATTATCCGCCTTTAATAATTTTAAATAAAGAAAGAAAAGAATACTTGGAAACATTAAGAAAAGCTGATAAAATTAATATTACAGAAATAAATGAGGGATATAAAGATCTAACTAATTTTGTAGCAAGTCAAATGATTAAAAGTTATTGGAATATATTTTTATAATATTAACGCCACGGCCCAGCTTAGGAAAAACAGTCCAAATCCACTCAAGTTTAGTCATATATTTTAGACCGTTTATCAATATCTGCGATCAAAATTATATTTTGTTCATAAA
>JBBSZT010000016.1:0-2625 GCA_038044585.1 Nanobdellota archaeon | reverse complement strand
TTTAAAAGAGGTGTAATAATGAAATCATTAAAATTAATTTTTCTCATTTTAAGTTTAGTTTTATTAATAAAATTTGTTAATGCTTCTGATGTTTCTCTTAAAGTAACCCCCATACAAGATACAATTTTACCAGGACAGCCAGCAGTATTTGACATTGAAGTTACTAATAATGGGCCAAAAGGCGAGATTAAATCTATTGTAACAGATTTCAGCTGGAGAAAAGAAAGCAATTACGGATTTTATACAATAGATGGTGGAAAAACATTGCAGGATACATTAAAATTTTATCCAATCGGTTCTTTAGTTCCTGGAAGATATTCTGTCAATGTTCGAATTTATCCAACAAATACTCCAGAAAATTATGTTGATCAAGCTTTCCTAATAACAATTGTAAGTTATAAAGATATAATTGATGCTAAACTTGATTTTAATCCACAGGGTTTAAGTCCAAATAAAGAAAACTTAGTTACATTAAAATTAAAAAATAGGTATCCAATAGAAGTTAAAGACTTAAATGTTAAATTAAGAAGCGAATTTATAAATCAAGATTTTGTAACCAATATTGGAAAAGAAGAATCAAAAGATTTTCCATTTAGTGTATTACTAGAAAATACAAAAGAAGGAGATTATGAAATTAATATATTTGGCTTATTTAATAACAATATAGTTGCAAACAAAACAGATGTTGTTAAAGTTGCTTCATTCTCTAATGTGAAAGAAACTAAAAAAGAGGAATTTTCATTTTTAGTTAAAACAAGCGAATTTAGCAGAGCAAATGATGGTAACACAGTTAGTAAAGAAATTTATACAATTACATTAAGTTCATTTGAGAATTTATTTACTAAATTTTCACCTGAACCAACTATTATAGAAAAATTAGGCGGTTCTTATAGATATGTATGGCAATTTACTCTTAATCCAAAAGATTCCTATTTTATATTATCCAAAACAAATTATGGCAAGCCAATCTTAGTATTAATTTTATTAACACTATTAGTTTATTTTATTTATAAAAGAGCAAATGCTGGTTTAATAATGACTAAAAGGGTTTTATTATTAAAATCAAAAGAAGGTAATATTGCAGGATTAAAAGTCTTGTTAATATTGCGTAATTCAGGTCAAAATTTAAAGAATATCAGGATTACAGATAGTATTCCGGGGTTACTTGAATTACCTCATGAATATGGAACTTTAAAACCAAATTCTACAAGATCAGGAGTAGCTGGAAGTTTAGTAATATGGGAAATTTCCGAATTATTAAAAGGAGAAGAACGTGTTATTTCTTATAAGATGAAATCTAAAGTAAATTCTTTAGGGAAAATAACAATTCCAAGAGCAATTTGCAGATATAAGGATAAAATGGGAAAATTATATATCGTTAAATCAAATCATTTTAATTTATTTTAATATGTTTAGAAAAGCACAAGTAACTTATACTGATTTTTTAATTGGTTTACTAATTTTAATATTAATTACATTCATATTTACGCAGACCATAATTAACTTAAATTCGCGTGAAGATAAATTTCAAGAATTAAGCAATGATGGTTTTGCAATATCAAATTCTTTTATGTCGCAGGGCTATTGTCCAACTAATAATTGCTTAAATGACTGGAACAATGAAAAAGGAAGAGTTGGTTTTGTAAAAAATAATAGATTAATTTTGGATAATTTTGATAAATTTACAACATTTTTAAATGGTGCAGACGGTTATAAAAAAAGCAAAATCTTGCTTGGAACTCAAAATGATTATATTTTCTACTTTGAATATGATAATATTATTATTAGCAATATATATGGTAAAACTAATAATTTAAATGGGATAAACACGCAAAATTTGATAAGAATTACGAGGATATTATACTATAACTTAGATGATTCTGGTAAAGTTAGTGAAAAAGGAAGAATAGTAAAAATGATTATCTTGGTTTTAGGTAAAGAAAAAAGCACATTGAGTGACAAATTAGTTTGTGAAAAGGCGCAATCTAGCAATTTCTGTGGTATATTAGATGATTTAGTTCCACAATATAGACAAGATTGCTGTAGTACTTGGAAGTCTTGCTGTAATTTTTAAAGATAAAGTTTATATAATAACAAATATAATTAAAAGTTATAAGTTTTATTAAAAAGAGGTGTTAAATATTAACAAAAAAATATTTATTGTTTTTATATTATTATTAATTATAAAATTTAGTTCAGCAGATCAATGTCCAAATTATGCAGATTCGGCCGATGAATTTAGAGCTATTACAATACAATCTGTCTTTAGTTTTCTTGGAGGAAATTCAGCATTAAATAATAATGAGGTTTCAGCATTATATAATTTTTACAGTGAAAATAAAAAAGAATGGGATGGTTCAATCTGCAGTCCTGAGGTTATATGTATACTAGAAAAATATAAGAGTGGAAATAAAAATATTGATTGTGGTTATGGTTCTGGTGATGGGGGGGGTATAAATTCTCTATGTAGTTCAAATTTAGAATGTAAAGATAGCAATGATTGTACAGAAGATATTTGCAATAATCCTGGAACTTTGAGTGCGCAATGTAAACATATTCCAAGTCTCGAGAATGCAGCATGTACTGGGGGAGTTTGTAATGCTAATGGACAATGTATTGCTCCTT
>JBBSZT010000015.1:0-1957 GCA_038044585.1 Nanobdellota archaeon | reverse complement strand
AAAGTAATTTTATTTTTAAGATTAATCTTTCATATAAATTTTTATCGCACTTTTTTAAAAATCTCTTTGCTGGATTACCTAGCTCGATTCTTAGCATTTTTCATTTCCTTTTCAAAATCTTCTAAAGAAATAGTTCTTCCCTCTTTAAAATCTTTTAAGCTTTCTTCTAATCTTTGCTCTTCCTCAAATGTCAGAACTGTATCTGCATCAACCATATGTTTTTTGATATAATTTAACTCTGATTTTATAACATCTAGTTTTTCCATTACTTGTTTTATTTCGTTTGTCATATTTACAAAATAATTTTTAAGTTTATAAATCTAACGGCTCAACGGAAAAACAGTTCAAAGCCATGGAAGATTTTAGTGAGTTTTTATAACTAAATTACCCTTTAAAAAAATTACTCGAATGTAAAGGGTAAAATTAATCTTACAGAAATAAATGAAGAGTATAAAAATCTAATTAATTTTGTAGCAGATCAAATGATTAAGAGTTATTACGAAATGACTTTGGGTCATCGATGCCCAATAAAATTAGCTTATACATTGAACAATATTTATGAAAATTGTTCAGTAGAATAGAAAGATTTAAATATAAGAAAAAGCCACCCTTTATTATATGATTTCAAAAGAGCTTTTAAGAGAAGTATTATTAGAACAAAAAAATAAATTAGAAATTATAAACAAAGGCGATTTTATTTCTAGAGAAAAAATTGATGAAATAAAAAATTTTATAAAAATAAAGCATAATATAATTGTTACCGGGATTAGAAGATGTGGAAAATCTGTATTCCTCGCACAAATAGCAAATGAGTTTTTTAATAAGTATTATTATATAAACTTCGAAGATGAGAGATTAGCCAATTTTAATTTAGAGGACTTTAATAAATTATATGAAATTTGTTTAGAATTATTTGACAAATCCAACACTTTTTTCTTAGATGAAATTCAAAATATTGTTGGTTGGGAAAGGTGGGTAAGAAGAATGTACGATAATAATTTTAAATTTTTTATAACAGGGTCTAATGCAAGATTGCTTAGTAAAGAATTAGCTACTTTATTGACCGGAAGACATTTACAAGTTTCATTATTTCCTTTTAGTTTCAAAGAATTTTTAAATTTTAACAAATTTAATTTAAAAAAAGAAGACATATACTTAACTGAAAGAAGATCTTTGATAACTAAATATTTCTCTGATTATATTAAAAAGGGTGGCTTTCCAGAATATTTAAAATACAATAAAATAGAAATTCTACAAGAATATTTTAATGATATTACTCAGAGAGATATTGTTGAAAGATATAAAATTAAAAATATTAAACAGATAAAAGAACTAGCGCGTTATTTAATAACAAATACAGGAAATCTAACCACATATAATCAGTTAAAAGGACTAACCCAAATTAAAAGTGTTAATACAATAATCAATTATATTTCATATTTGGAAAATGCGTATCTTTTATTCAAGGTGCCTTATTTTAGTTATTCTCTAAAAAAACAGGTTTCTAATCCATTTAAAATATTTGCTATTGACACTGGTTTAAGGAATGCTATAAGCTTTAAATTTTCGAAGGATGTTGGTAGATTATATGAAAATCTTGTGGCAATAGAACTTAAGAGGAGAGGAAAAGAAATCTATTATTGGAAAAACCCTTTGCATGAAGAAGTAGATTTTGTAATTAAAGAAGAAAAAACTAAACAACTTATTCAAGTTTGTTATGATATTGATGATATAAACATCAAAAAAAGGGAGCTTAAAGCTTTATTAAAATCAAGTAAAGAACTTAAATGCAATAATTTAATGGTCATAACGAACGATTATGAAAAAGAAGAGAAAATTAATAATAAATTAGTCAAATTTATACCATTATGGAAATGGTTGTTGATATAAGGTTTATTATGTTTATAGATATTAGCCTATATGATTGAACGCCACGGCTCGGATTTGAACCGAGAAG
>JBBSZT010000014.1:13971-17620 GCA_038044585.1 Nanobdellota archaeon | reverse complement strand
AGGTAATATCAGAGATGTTTTATTAAAATTAACAATGGGTCCTGCATTAAAGGTAGAAAAATGACGCATGTAAGCAAGAAAAAAATTGAAGAATTAATTAAAATAAAGGAATTAATGAAGAAATATAAAGTAATCAGTATAGTTGATTTAACTAATTTACCAAGCCCTAATTTACAAGCTATAAAAAATAAATTACGTGATAAAGCAGAATTTAGGGTTACTAAAAAAAGTTTGATAATAAGAGCGATAGACGAATTAAAGGATAAAAATTTAGCAGGATTAAAACAAAGCATAGAGAATTCAATTCCTGCATTAATATTTAGCAATGAAGAACCTTTTAAATTATTCAAATTAGTTAAAGAGAATAGAACAAATGCAGCTGCAAAACCAGGACAATTAGCACCAATGGATTTAACAATACCTGCAGGTCCAACTTCTTTCACACCAGGTCCAATTATAGGTGAACTTGGGGCAGTAGGATTACAAACAAGTGTTGAAGCAGGCAAAATAGTAATTAAAAAAGATAAATTAATCGTAAAACAAGGTGAGATTATTAAACCAGAAGTAGCTTCTATATTATCAAAGCTTGGAATTGAACCAATAGAAATTAGTGTAAATATTCTAGCAGTTTATGATAATGGAATAATTTATGAAAAAGCTGTTTTAGATGTAAGTCAAGAGCAATATATAGAGAAGATATTATTAGCAAATGCCCAAGCTATGAAATTAGCAGAAGAAATTTCATACATAAGCAAAGACAATGTTGAGCAATTATTAATTAAATATTATAGAACAGCATTAATATTAAGCAAAGAATTAAAATTAGAAGTGAACACAGATATTCCAAAAACACATTTAATTAAAAAAGATTCTGTGGATATTAAAAAAGAAAGTAGTGGTTTTGTAGGATATAGCAAAAATGTTGAAGAAAAGGCTCAAAATATCTTACGTGAATTACAAGATAAAAAAATTCAGGAAGAGAGTAAACCAAAACAAAAGAGTATGTGGGATTAATAATTATGGAGGTTAAAACAATATGGAATATATACACACTGCCTTGTTATTGAGCAAGTTAGGAAAGCCAATAAATGAGACTAATGTAAGGAAAGTTCTAGAATCTGCAGGCGCTAAGGTAGAAGAACCAAAAGTAAAAGCTTTGGTAACTGCATTAGAAAATGTAGATATAGAAAAAGTAATAAAAGAAGCAAGTGTAATGCCAGTAGCAGTAGCTGCGCCACAAGCAGGTGCGCAAGAAGCAAAGAAAGAAGATAAAAAAGAAGAAAAAGTAAGCGAAGAAACTGCAGCAGCTGGTTTAGGAAGTTTATTCGGATAAATCTTCCTTTTTTTATTAACATGCATAGTAATTTAGACTCAAAATTAAAATGGAAAAGAATGAGATACTTAGAAGACTAAATGAATTAAGAAACGAAATAAATAGTTTAAGAGATAGATTAAATAAGGTAGATAGGGAAAAAGAATCTTGGTTCAATAAAAAAGAGTCATTAAAAAAAGATATTTCTAAATTTGTCAGAGAAATTAAGGAAACTAAAAAAACAAAGGATAATGCTAACGTTGAAGTCAAGCAATTAAGAGATTCTCGTGATAATTATAATAAAAAAGTAAAGGAATTAATTTCTAAGATTAAGGTACTAAATAAAACTAAGCTGGATTTTATCAAAAAGAATAAGATAAAAGAAGATCCAGATAACATCAAAAAAAGAATTGACGCTTTAGACTTTAAGATTGAAACAGAAATTCTTTCTATGGACAAAGAAAAATCTATCATGAAGCAAATCAAAAGTTTAAAAAAATTTTATAATCAGAATATTGAATTAAAAAAAATCATTGACGAAATAAATAAAATTGATAAAGAGATAAATGATAATAAAACAAAATCAGACGAGATACATAAGAAAATAAAAAGCATAATTAGTATAAGCGATCCTGATTACAGTAAATTTAAAGGACAGAGCATTAAAATAAATGATTTAAGAAAAGAGCAACAAAATGCATTTGACAAGTTTATTGAGTTTAAGAAAGAATTCCTAAAAATTAATGAAGGATTACAAAATAAATTAAAAGAGTCAAGTAATATCAAGCAACAATTAGATGAAATTAATAATAAAATGAGTGTTAATAGACAAGATAAAAGAGAAACAGATTTAAAAGAAAGAGAAAGAATAGTTGAAGAAAAATTATTAACAAAGAAAAAGCTGACAAAGGATGATTTGATTTTATTACAAAGATGAATACAATAATTAATTTAATATTACTGAGTATATTACCAATATCAGAATTAAGAGGAGCAATACCTTATGCAATTTCAAATAACATTAATCCTTGGTTTGCTTTTATCTTAGCTGTATTATCAAACTTTTTAGTTGTTCCCATAACCTTCTTCTTTTTGGATAATTTGCATAAACACTTTTTAAAAATAAATATTTACAAAAAATTTTTTAACAAGTACATTGAAAATAAGAGAAAAAGTTTGGAAAAACATATTGGAACTAAATTTGAATTCTGGGCATTAATGATATTCGTTTTAATACCATTGCCAATGACAGGAGGTTATTCTGGAACATTATTAGCATGGTTCTTTAAATTAAAGCGAAGAAAATCTTATTTAGCCATTTTCTTAGGAATTTCAATCGCTGGTATAATCGTAACATTAATAACATTAGGAATAAAAAGTTTATTTTAGTAAGTTATTTATAATAAAATAATTAAGTAATTTCATGAAAAAAATCTATTATTATTTAATTGGAATTGTTTTAATGTTAATATCCTTTATAGTTGATAAACAAATATTTTTATTTTTTACAAGTTATAGAATAGAATTTCTAAATACCGTTGCAATCTTTATTAATAAAATCACAGGCTATATTCTGTTTAGTATAATATTTTTAATTTTTTTATTAACAAAACAATATAAAAAGCTCACACCTTTGATTATATCGTTTATATTATATTATGGATTAACAAGTTTGATTAAAATAACAGTGGCCAGACCAAGGCCGTTTGTGGATTTTGATAGATCTTTAGTTATTAATGAAAATTCCTATAGAAGTTTCCCTAGCGGACATGCAAGCGCTGTATCCACTTTAATACCATTTTTTAATTTTAATAAAATTATACATTATATTTGGATTTTTATTGTAATCTTGGTTTCTTTATCTCGTGTTTACTTAGGAGTTCATTATTTAAGTGATGTTATTGCCGGAGTATTATTAGGAAACTTTATAGGTGATTTAGGAATGGTATTAGTAAGAAAGAAAGAAAAAAGTCATCACCGAAAGGTTTAAATATGGGTATTTACTCCAGAATAACAACATATTTATAACTTTCAAGGGGGTTAAAAAATGAATAAAATATTATTATTAAGTGTTTTATTATTAGTTAGTTTATTTTCTTTTAATTTTAATGTAAGTGCAGCCGGTATAGTTGATTTAGTAAGTGTTACTAGCGTAACTGCTGATCCTAGTTCAACTGCTACTGTAACTTTTAATATTAATAATACAGGTAATGCAGCAATTGCTACTGTTACATTAGTAAGTTCTGCTTTAACTAGAGTTGGGGGAGTAGAAACAATAAGTGCTCCAAACATAGCAAGCATAACAAATTTAGGTATTGGTGCTAATTTAAATCAACA
>JBBSZT010000014.1:0-13871 GCA_038044585.1 Nanobdellota archaeon | reverse complement strand
ATTTAAATCAACAATTTACCGTTAGTGTCGGGGCTTTACTTGCCGGAACTTATTCTGGAACATTAACTGCAACAGATGCAAGTGATCCAACTAATAAAGACAGTCTTCCCTATACATTAACTATAAATTCAAAATCAATTTTATCTGTACCAACTGCAGTAAGTGATAAATTAACAATAAGTTCACAACCAGATAAATCAAGAACAAAAGTATTTACAATTAAAAATGATGGAAGTGTAACTTTAACTCCAACTGTAACTACATCTACAAACTTTACAGATAATGATGGTGATCAAATTACATTCTCATTTAGCCCAGTTACATTAAGTGCAATTGCACCTGGTGCCACACAAGACGTTACTCTTACAACAAATGTTCCAAATGACATGGATATTGGAACTTACACAGGAACATTAACATTAACCGCAACAAGCGTAACAAAAGTAATCACATTAGAAATAAGAGTTGACCCTGAAATATGCAAAGATGGAAGGGTAAGCAATAGTAATCCAATTAATAGCGCAAGTGATGGAAATTTAAGGGTAGATATGAGCGACCCTGACAATGGAGATGACTTCAGTCCTGGAAGCAAAATAAGAGTAAGTGTAAGCGTTGACAATAATAAAGATGAGGATATGGATGTCATCGTAGAAGCTAAATTATATAACATAGACAAAAATAATGAAATTGCAAGTGTAGAATCAGACTCAACAACAATAGATAAAAATGACAATCAAGATTTTGATTTAGATTTAGAAGTTCCTGTAAGTGATTCTGATTTAAAAGAATCTGATAATTTTGTCTTATTTGTAAGGGCATATGAAGATGGAAATGAAGATGAAAATTGTAACTATGACAACGTTGATTTAGATTTCAAAAGAGAAACTAATGATGTTGCAATAACAAGGGTTACAATGAATCCTCCTATCTTAAGCTGCTCTGATACAGCTAACTTCGCAGTAGAAGTGCAAAACGTAGGAAAGAAAGACCAAGATAGTGTACAAGTAACTTTAAAGGAAACTGAACTTGGTTTACAGCAAAGTTCAGAAGTATTCAGTTTACAGAAATTTGATAAATCAGGGGACACTGCATTAAAAACATTTACATACAAGATTCCTGCTAATTCAAAAGAAGGAGACTATTTTGTTGAAACTAAAATATTTTTCTCAACAAAATCTGTTTCAAGATTAGATAAAATAACAGTAACTAAATGTCAAGCTGTTTCAAGCGCAGATGTATTAACTTTACCACAAACAAGCTTTACAGCATTACAAGGAAAAGTATTTACAGTTCCATTAACATTAAAGAATTCAGGAAGTCAAACAGCAACGTATACAGTTGATGTTAGGGTAGAGAATGGTTGGGCAGATGTTTCAGCTGAACAAAAAGTTAGTGTATCTGCTGGTGAACAAACTACAGTTTACGCTTACTTAACACCAAGGTCTAGCTTAACAGCAGGAACATATACTGCAGCAATAGATGTAAAGCAAGATAATCAATTATTAAAAACAAGCCAAGTAACTGTAAATGTCGGCTCTGATAATCAAGTAACTGGCGGATCAACATATCAGCCTAGTATAACATTAAGCTCAGTATGGAGAAATCTTGCACAGAGCACAGCATTCTGGATAACAGCTGTAGTAATTATATTTGCTTTAGTCATCTATGTCTTAAGCGCTTTATTAAGACCGAGATAATCTCTTCTTTTTATTTTTTAATTTAAAATGGCAAGAAAAATTGATGAATATGAATTTCGTGTTACAAAACAGATAAGAGATAATATTTTAAAATATGAACAAGCTTTTTTAGAGTTAGATAAATATTTGAAAAACAATTTTTTTCTAAACATTAGGTTGGTAAACGAAATTCCTTCGAATAAAGAAGGGCCCTCTGAAAGGGTGTATAGAGCAAAACCATCAAACCGCGAGTTAACAGATCAGGAAGTGGAAAGACTTAAAGATATTGCTGATGATTTATATCTTAGTCTAAGAATATTCGGATTAGAAGAAATAATTTAAGTTAATTTTAAATACCTTAATTCTTTAATTTTTTACAATGAAAAGATTTGACAAAGAAGAGATTAAAGCTAAAATTAAAAATCATCATTTATATAAAAGGGCTCTAGAAAGCAAACGTTTTTTGCTGTTTTTATTGGTTTTAATGATATTAATTTCATATAACTATTTCTCACATGGTTTTATTTTTGATTTAGCCAATAATGACTTACAAGATACTTTAAAACTTATTAATGAGTCTGGCAATCCGGCATGGTTAATATATATTATCTTAGTAATATCAGAAACTATATTAGTACCAATTTCTGGAATATTAATAAATAGTGCTGCTGCAGTAATATTTAATCCTTTAATTACAATAGCATTAACCCTAATTGGGAATATCATTGGGGCTAGTTTAGCATATTTTATAGCAAGAAGGTATGGGGGTTTTTATTTTGAAAAATTAATAAGTGAAAAAAAATTAAAATCTTTCAATAAATATAATAATAAATACGGTGCTTTGGTCTTGTTTATTCTGCGTTTAAACCCGATAACTTCGAGTGATATCTTTAATTATATAGCTGGTATAATAGAAATGCCTTATAAGAAATTTATTATAAGTACTATCTTAGGAATTATACCAACAATTGTAATAATAAGCTATTTTGGCGGATTATTTATTCAAGAAAACCCATTATTAAAATTATTTTTCTTTATTATAGCCTTCATTTATATTATAATCTTCTTGTATGGCTATTATAAAATTGGGAAAGAAAAATTTAAGGGTAAGATAAGTAATTTTAGAAAATAAAAGCGCATAGCAGGATTTGAACCTGCGAATGACCGCTCTGCAGGCGGTTGCGTTAACCACTTCGCCATATGCGCAACGGGCCTGATGGGATTTGAACCCACGATCCTCAGCTTAGAAGGCTGATATCCAATCCAGGCTAGACGACAGGCCCATAAGAAAAACTCAATATTTAAGTTATTTAAATCTTTTCAAAAAGTTTTTAAGTTAGGATAATAATCAAAAATTGTGAAATCCATACTAATAAGAAAATTTAAGACAAGAGAAGATGCAATAAAAAAAGCAGCTCAAATATTAAGAGAAAAATTAAAGCCAGGAGACATAATATTAACAAGCCCCAGATTAAATAATATAAAACTTAAGATAAGATATTTTAGCTCTTATCTTATAGGTAAATTATCCCGTGGAATTACACATTCTTGCTTATACATCGGAAATAACAGATTGATGGATATGGATATTAGATTAAGAGGAAAAGCTATTCAAAATATAACACTAGAACAATTACTAAAGAAAAAAATAGATAGATTCAAAGGCATTAAGGTTTACGTTGTACAGCCAAAAAGATATAAGAAATGGCATCGTGATATTGTTTTAAAAGAAAGTATAAATAATTTTATTAACAAGAGCAAGGATATTATTTTTTCAGTTAAGGAATTATCTAGAATGTTTTTTATTTTAACTTTTAAAAAGTCCGAAACTTACAAGAAAGATACTAAAAATCTGGTTAAGAGATGGCATTGCAGCAACTTGGTAGCTTATATATTAAGAAAATCAGGAGTTAATATAGGAAACAGAGCAAGCAATTCATTTATTCCAAGCACATTTGTATTTAGTAAGCATTTTAAGGTCAAGAAAAAAATTGTGATTAAATAAAAAACTTTAAATACATTCTATTTTAAGTCTATGTTATGTATAATTTTAAAGAAATAGAAGATAAATGGCAAGATAAATGGGACAAGGCAAAAATATTTGAAGCTAATCCAGATAAAAGAAAGAAATTTTTTGTAAACGCACCTTACCCTTATATAAACGGTTTTCTTCACTTAGGACATTTATACACTTATCTTAGAACAGAAACATTTGCTCGTTATAAAAGAATGCAAGGATATAATGTTTTGTATCCACAAGGGTGGCATGCAACAGGCTCCCCAATAGTGAATGCTGCTAAAAGGATTAAAGAAAACGAACCAAAACAAATCAAGATAATGAAAGAAATGAGTTTTTCTGATTCTGAAATAAAGAAATTTGCAGATCCAAAATACTGGGTTAAGTATTTTCCACCAGAAAATAAAAAAGATTTTCAAAAACTTGGTTTATCAATAGATTGGAGAAGGGAATTTTATACAACAGAATTAAATCCTTATTATGATAAGTTTGTAAAATGGCAATTTAACATATTAAAAGAAAAAAATTATATCATTAAGGGAGAATTTCCAGTAGTTTGGTGTCCAAAAGATAACACAATTGTTCAAGATCACTCTAGGATAGAAGGGGAAGGGGAAGTCCCACAAGAGTTTATATTAGTTAAGCATAAATTAAAGAATAAGAGGTATATTATAACCTCAACTTTAAGGCAAGATACAATATTGGGGATAACAAATTTATTTATTAGTCCAGATATAGAATATAAAGAAGTAGAAACAAAAGGAGAAAGATGGATTTTAGGTAAATCTATAATAAAAAAACTTAAAGATCAAAATTATAAGATAAAAGAGTTATCAAGTATTAGAGGAAAAGATTTAATTGGCAAAAAAGTAGAGGTATTTGGGGGGAGAAAAGTTCTTATATTACCCGCTAAATTTTTAAATGAAGAACTTGGTACAGCGATAGTTCATTCAGTTCCATCTGATTCTGCTGATGATTTAGTTGCTTTATATGATTTACAAAGAGATGAATCATTGTTAAGAGAATATAAATTAAATATTAAAGAAGTAAAATCAATAAAACCAATACCGGTCTTAGATACAGAAGGTTATGGTAATACCCCCTCCGAATTTTTCTTAAAAAAATACAATGTAAAATCTCAAAGTGAAAGAGAAAAATTAGAGAAAATAAAAAATGAATTATATAAAATTAGTTTTTATTCTGCAAAATTTAATCATTTATATAAAAATGTTTTTTCAAAAAATCTAGAGGGAATTTCAGTAAAAGAAGGAAAAGAGTTGATTAAAAAAGAATTATTAGAAAAAGGGATTATTGATTTATATTATGAACTTACTGGAAAAGTTATATGCAGATGTCTTACGCAAAGTATAATCAAAATAGTTTCGGATCAATGGTTTATAGACTATGGAAACAAAGAGTGGAAAAAATCAGCGAAAAGATGTTTAGATAAGATTAAATTATACCCAGAAAAATCCAGAACCCAATTTGAATATGTTATAGAATGGTTAAAACAATGGGCATGTACACATGAAGAAGGTCTAGGAACAAGATTACCTTGGGATGAAAGATGGTTAATAGAAAGTTTATCTGACTCGACCATATATATGGCTTATTATACAATTGTATATTTAATTAAAGATATTCCTATAGAAAAGATAAATGACAAATTTTTTGATTATATTTTTTTAAATAAAGGTAAAAAACTAAAAATAAAAAACATAGAAAGACTAAAAGAAGAATTTGAGTATTGGTATCCTGTTGATTTTAGAAATTCTGGTAAAGATTTAATTCAAAATCATTTATCGTTTTTTATATTTAATCATGTAGCAGTCTTCCCAGAAAAGTATTGGCCAAAAGGTATAGGCACAAATGGTTGGACAACTTTAGATGGTAAAAAAATGTCAAAATCCCTAGGAAATTTTATGACAATTAGAGAAGCATTATCAAAATATTCAGCAGATATAGTAAGAATCACTACATTAAACGGGGGGGAAGAACTTGACGATCCAAATTGGGATAATTCTTTTGCAGAATCCATTAAAGAAAATTTAATTAATTTTTATGAATTCGCAATTAAAAATTATAATAAAGGGGTTAAAGAAAAAAGGAGTATAGATTATTGGCTGGAAGAGCAGTTAAATAATACTATAATAGAAACTCAAAATTTTATGGAAAAAACTTTATTTAGAAGTGCAATTAAAAGAGCTTATTTTGATTTACAAAGAGATCTGAGATGGTATCTAAGAAGAAATAATGATAAATTTAACAAAGAGGTAATTAACAGATTTATTGAAGTCCAAACTTTATTACTAAGCCCGTTTACACCACATTTATGTGAGGAGATATGGAATAAGATAGGAAAAAAAGGTTTTATTTCTCAAGTAAATTGGCCAAATATAAAAAAAGTTGATTACAAAGGGAATGAAGTGTTAGTAAAGACAATTATAGATGATATTAAAAATATATTAAAAATTATTGAGTTTAAACCAAGAAAAGTTTATTTATACTCAATACCAAAAGAAAAAGACTTGTTAAAAGAAGCAAAAGAATTTTTTGAAAAAGAATTTGGTTTAGAATTTTACATATTTAATAACAATGATAAAGAAAAGTATGACCCAAAAAACAAAGCAACAAAAGCTAAATTGAATAAACCTTCTATTTATTTGGAGTAAGTTTATATTCGGCTGGTTTTCTATGAGTAGATTCCTTAACTTTTTCGATTATACCCTGCTTACCAAAAATCCTAAGCCATTTATGGGTAGCACTTATATTCTTATATTTCATACTTAGTTTTAAATCAATAGAGGTAAATATCTTTTTATTTTTACCAAGTCTTATTATTGCGTTTTTTATTTTTAGGGGTTCCTTATATCTTTGAAATTCATTACACATTAGAGAGAATTTTTTATCTTTTTCTTTAGAAGGAATTTTAATAAGTTTTCTTAGTTTAATTAAATTTTCTCTTTTGGTTATTGATATTTGCCATCTTGTTCTTATTTTACCTTTATTAGTAGGATAAACCCCAATATTATATTCATTATAACTAATGCCTAATAAGTCTAAAATTTTCTTCTCTTCTTCTATTAATTTACATTTTTGCTTATATAATAATTTTTGAATATTTAAAGGTAATTTTTTGAATGGAATTTCTTTGTTTATGGGGCTATTAAATAGGGGTGTTACATCTAAAGATCTTCTCCAAACAATTTCTCTTCTGTATTTATTAAGATTATAGTTTACATTTCCCTCATCTGCAATTGCTTGTTCAATCCAACCCAAAATTGCTTCTTTATCATTTAAAATAAAACTAGGGATACTTAAATTGCTTTCAGATTTTGGTCCTTTTTCTTTTATTATTAAATGAATAATATCTCTTATTACTGAAGAAAATTCTAAATATTTTTTCTTTTCATAATTACGAAATGATATTTCATTAGGATTTCCACCAAATATTGATAAATAATTATTTATCATAGAATCTCTTAATGTTTTATCAAAATTATCATACATTAATCGACCATAACTTTCTTCTCCATCTTTTGTTAAACAACCATCATTTATTATTCCCGCAATAAATCTAGACCCTTCTCTACTTTCTAAATTAAAAGGCAACTTGGGTTTAGATAAACCCCTACTATTTGAACCCCCGATCCAGGTTATATTTTTCTCAAATGTTTCAAGAGGGATTTCTAAGTCATTAGAAATTTTCTTTATTATTTTTAAACTTATCTTAGAACTCATAAATTTATTTCTTAATTTATAGGGATAGTTTTTATTTTTTAATATCTCGGTTATTTTATTTTTAAAAGTATCATTCAATAAAATATAATTTCTATCCTCTGGTAAATACCAAAAGCGAATCATAAGTAATACAAGACTTTATTATATATAAATGTATCTATTGCGTTACTAGATACGACTTTATTTAGAATAACTTTAACTTAGATTAAAGTTAAAATAAAGCTTATAAAGTAAAGAATCATTTTAAGATTATGAAAAAGATAATACTAATCTTGTTTTTATTAAGTATAATTCTAATTAATGGCTGCATGAAATATGTGCCAGATAAGAGCAAACCAACTTTAACAGATGAAGATATAAAAGCAGAGTTAAAGAATTTAGAAAGAATAAACGCTGCTCCAAATAATATGGTTATAAATACAAATGACTATCCAAAGGTTTTAGGTATATATTCAAAAGATGGATTAACTTTGATTGAAAAATATCATTGTTCTGATGTTTGTCCACAATATGGGGGTGTTGGAATTTACTATCAAAATATAACTAACAAAGAGGAATGTGCAAAAATTAATGGCAGAGATGTAATAGATCCTGCTTGGAAAGGTTATGTTGGATGTACCCCTGAAATAGAATCGACCAACTCGTTTAACATTTATTATTCATTCGGAGTTGGAGAAAAAAATATTTTAGATACAAAAAATAATCTTTACACTAAAGATATGATCTGTGATTTACCAAAACAATACGCTATAAAATTAAGCGATAATGAAAAAAATCAAATTTATAATGTGGTTATTGGAAATGATTTATTAAATATAAAAGAAGATTTTACTAAAAATTGTAATTTGCTTGGCATTTGTAGGGATGTAACTCCTTTATCTGGAGCTACTTTAAAAATAGAATTAGATGGAAAAACCAATACAATAAAATGGAGAGGAAATTATTTTGATGAAAATAACTTAAATTTAAAGAAGTTTATGAATGCTGAAAAAGTGATTTCAGATATAATTTCTAAAAAAGAAAAAGAAATGAATATTGAACAACCTAAATGTGGATATTTATAATATGCCAAATGAAGAAAAATTCATTTTAGTAAACTTAGAAGATGAAAAAGCAAAAAATATAGCAAATATAATTAGTAATTCAACTTCTAGAAAATTATTGGATTATTTAAGTTCAAAGGATGAAGCTTCTGAATCTGAAGTTGCTAAAGAACTAAATCTACCAATATCAACAGTTCATTATAATTTACAACAACTTAAAAAAAATAATTTAGTTGAAGTAAAACATTTTATGTATAGTGATAAAGGGAAAAAAATGGAATTTTATCGTGTTGTTAAGAAATTTATTATTATAGCTCCAAAATACACACAAACTAATTTATTAAAAAATATTCTACCTTTATTTCTAATTTCTGCTTTAATAGGAGGATTAATACAATTATTCTCAAATACAAGAAATTTTTCACAAAATTTAGCAGAAAAAACGGCATATGCTCCAACTCAAGGATTAGCTGCACCAACAGAAGCGGTTCAAAACATCTCAGCTATAAATTATTATGGATTATGGTTCTTATTCGGAGCTTGGTTTATTTTGATAATTTATTTTATAATTCAAAATATTAGAAAGAAAAATTAGTGATTTTTTATTGTTTCTTCAAGTTTTGATTTTATTAAAAAGATAATTTGATTTTTTGTTTTTGTATTTAGATTTCCATCATTAATAGAAATTTGATAAGAATCTCGAGCCAGAACATCTCCCAAACCACCTTTATCTGTTATTAAAACTTGGATTTCTTCTTGTTCATTGTCATCTATTCTCTCCTTAGCGAAGAATATAGAAAAACCTAAAACATCCATAGCAACCCCTTTAGATAGTTTGTCTTTAATATAATAAGAAGTCATACGAAATTCACCAGAAGGAAGTTTATTATGGGTGATGATAAGATAACGCTCATCTATAATTTTTACCAATGCTTTTCTTATTTCATCTTTTAAGTATTCCAATAAGTCATACTTTTTCATGTAAACACTTTTCATTATCAAAAGATGAGTATAACTAATATATAAATTTAATTAAAAGTTGGATAATACTATAACTTTAAACTAGATTAAAGTCTAAAAATTGTTTATATACTAACTAGTTTTTCTAATTTCTATGAAAATAAAATTTATATTAATAATAATGTTATTAATGATTCAATTAGTTAGTGCTACTATTCTTCCACCTTATTATGATTATAGGCAGTATAATAATGCACAATATTATGATGTAATGTTTGATGGTGAAGGTGAAGCTACCATATTAACAAATCTAGAGATAAGAAATATTTATAGTTACTCATTGGAAGAATATAAATTAGAGATTCCTGGTAATTCTAGAGTTATTAGTATAGTTCAAGAAACTCCTGAAGGCTATAAAAGATTGGAATATAGAAAAGACCATTTTTCAGCATCTTCAGTTTATTACCTTAAATTAAATAAAAAACTAAATCCAGATGAAACTGCTCAGATATTAATCTTCTACAAAGCAAATGGGTATGTAAAAGAAAGTCTTGATGTTTATAAATTTGATTTTCAAACAATAAAACAAGATTTTGATATTGATTTTACAAGGGTTGTAATTAATGTTAATACTAATTTATACTTAAAAGAAGGTAAGTCCAATATAGAATATACAAATAACTTTTTAGGCTATGAAAAAACTCTTGGGGCTTCTATTTTAGATGCTAGTGAAGTAAAGCAATATTCTAATGATATCAAATACAAACAAGGCTATGTCAAAACAACTTATAATTTAGATCCATTAGAAAGTTTTCATGTTAATGGTAAATATTCAAGTTCGTGGTTTAACCTTTACAAATTTCAAATTTTTTTATGGACAATTTTAGCTGCATTCTTAACGGTATTACTAGTTAAATATATTAAATGGGGTAATTTAAAAAATATTCTAGCATTAAAAATAATTTTTGCAAGTTTAGCTGGTGCAATTTCTACAAGCATTATAGTTTTTTTCTCTAATAATTTTATGAGGTATAACTCTAATGATTTATTACAATTAATTTCAGGTATAATTCTTATAATTTTGATTTCATTTAGTTTTCTCGGGCCTAGTGTTTATATGGGGACTAAAAAAGGGTTTTTGTCTGGTTTATGGACTTTTATTCTAACTTGTATTATTTTATTTTTAATAATGATGTTTCTTACAGATTATACAAGTCCAATGCCGTTATATGCTGTTATAAATTAATTAAAAAAGTTAAATAATTTTAATTAAGTTAAACTTTTTTAATTAAAATACCTTCTTTAGATATTGGATAAATTTTTACTTTTTGGCCTTTTTTAAGATTTAATTGAGTTGCTAATTCACTTGGAATGCCCAGAGACAAACTTCTTCCACTTATTGTTAATTTTCTTTCGAATCCAAATCTATATTCTCTCAATTCACTAGTCCTTGCTTCCATTTCTTTAGCCTGCTTTTCTGTAAAAAATATTTTCCCGCAGTTATTACATCTATAGGCATGAATGTTATGTAAAGGCAATCCTTCTTCAAATTCATATTTAGGTAAAAGAACTTCTCTCATCTCTTGATTACATTTAGCGCAATAAATTGTATTTTCTTTCATTTCTAGTTTTACCATTTTTTCCTCCTTATAGGATAAGCTGTAATAACTCTAATTTTATCTTTCACTTTGGTGTAAATTACAATTATTGTTTTATCTTTAAGCTGAATTTTCTTGCCGTATCTTAATTCATTTTTAACAGATTGTTTAATTTCTAAATTGCCATATTCTAAGCAAGCTTTGACTTCATCCTCTATGATATTACTAGACTCCATCTCATCTCTCGCATGATCCGAGATTTCATAATCCATGATTTATCACTTATTTAGTAAGTGAAATACATTTATAAAACTTTCTAATTAAAGAAATGGAATAATTTTAATTGTGTCAAACTCTTTAATAACTTGCTTTGTTTAAAAACTTCATCAATATTATAATTAAATCTATTTTTTATTAATTCACCAGTTTTCATTAATAAATCTTCTTTTGTTTCAAATATTAATGGATTATTATAAAGTGTTTTACGAGCTGCATTTCTAACAACAAATACCCCGAGAGGCATATTATATTCAGGGGTTTCAAATCTTATAACTAAACAAGAAGCTTGTTTTTTTATTTTAGATAGGTACTCTAAAGTGCTTAATCTTGAGCTATAATAACCACCAACAGTTGTGCTAGCATAGTTTTTTCTTCCATAGTATGTTTCAGAATCTGTTGTAAATCTAATTCCTTCATTTTGATTCCATAAGCTTCTTGGTAAATAACCTTCAAATAACTCATACTGCCAAACTTCTGGGAACATTAAAATAAAGTAATAATTTCCTAAATAACTTCCAATGTAAAGCCGATAATCATTTATTATCTGAGAATTTTTTATTTTTTCAATTAAACTCTTCCCCAAAGTATCATCTGTAGCAGTAATACTCCATTTCGTGGGGACTAATTTTCTATTCTTTTTCAAACCAAGAACACCAATACTCAATAATTTGGTTAATGTATTTTCATCAAAACCATTTTCATAAAGATAATTTAAAGCTTCTGCAGATTTTAAGTCGGTGTCATTAACAACCCTTTCAACTTTATTGTCAACTTTTATATTTTCTGTAATGGTAATCTGTTTTAATCCAGCTCTTGGTCCCATGGGCATTGTAATTTTTTCAAAATCAAATTTGATTTCAGGTGATTTTTTTAATTTAATTTCAACATCAACTGGTTTAGAAGCAATTCCAATTTCTTTTGCAGCATCTAAAAATTTACTTTCTTTCCTTACATCTTTTATATTAACATTGAACCTTGAATTTATCAATGCACTTCTTAATAA
The DNA here is from genome assembly GCA_038044585.1 of Nanobdellota archaeon. Lineage (GTDB taxonomy): Archaea > Nanobdellota > Nanobdellia > SCGC-AAA011-G17 > GW2011-AR20 > GW2011-AR20. The sequence continues at coordinate 1,554 of JBBSZT010000014.1, read as the reverse complement.
TGCGATTTGTTTTATGCTAAATTCCTGTTCTGTCCAGAAATTAGGTGAATCATATATCCATGCATCCTCTGTTTCAGCAGGAGGGCTTAAAATTCCTACATTTAAATTGGGATAAAAATTGTGACCTATAAAAACTGAAGGTGGAGAAGTTCCGAAGAAATCTTCTTTTTTAAGTTCCTTAATTATCTGAAACATTGCTCCACTTTGTGCGATTAATTTAGAAAAATCTCTTTTTGCTATGAAATCCATCATTATATCAAGACTTTAAAATTTATAAAGATTTAGTTAATTTTTTAAACTTTCATTAATCAATTAAGTTATGCTTTCAAGTGAATTAAAGAAGAAATATTTGGAATTTTTCAAATCTAAACAACATTCTATTATTCCCTCATCTTCATTAATACCAGAACATGACCCAACTGTTTTATTCACAACAGCTGGAATGCATCCTTTAGTTCCTTATTTAATTGGACAAAAGCATCCTTCTGGGAAAAGATTAGCTAATTTGCAAAAGTGTTTAAGAACAGATGATATTGAAGAAATCGGTGACTCAACACATTTAACATTTTTCGAGATGCTCGGAAACTGGTCTTTAGGAGATTATTTCAAAAAAGAAGCAATAAACTATAGTTATGAATTTTTAACTAAAAATTTAAAACTAGATTCAAAAAGAATTCATGTAAGCTGCTTTAAAGGAGATAAAGATGCTCCAAAAGATGAAGAATCTGCAAAAATATGGCAAAATTTAGGAATTCCAAAAGAAAGAATTTATTTTTTTGGTAAAAAGGAAAATTGGTGGGGTCCTGCTGGCCAAACAGGTCCTTGCGGTCCTGACACTGAAATGTATTATGACACTTTGAAAGAAAAATGTTCGAAAGATTGTATGCCTGGTTGTAATTGCGGAAAATATGTTGAAATCTGGAATGATGTTTTTATGCAATACAACAAAATAAAAGAAGGTAAATTTATTGAATTAAAGCAAAAAAATGTTGATACTGGAATGGGTTTAGAACGTACTACAATGGTATTACAAAATAAACAAAGTGTTTTTGAAACAGATTTATTTCAAGATATAATAAAAAAAATAGAAAGCTTATCAAGTAAAAAAGATATTATGGCAATAAGAATTATAGCAGATCATCTAAGAGCTTCTGTTTTCATTTTAGCTGAAAGAATTAGTCCGAGTAATGTTGAACATGGCTATATATTAAGAAGATTAATTAGAAGAGCAATTCGTTACGGACATATTATAGGAATTAAAGATAAGTTTACTAGACAATTAGCTGAAATTGTAATTAAAATTTATAAAAAAGATTATCCTGAATTAGAAAAAAATAAAGAATTTATATTAAACGAACTTGAAATAGAAGAAGAGAAATTTGAAAAAACATTAATTAATGGTTTAAGAATTATTCAAGATGAAATACCAAAATTAAAAAATAAAGTCATTCATAAAGAACTTGCTTTTAATTTATTTACATCATTTGGATTTCCATTAGAGATGATTAAAGAAGTTGCTAAAGAAAATAAATTAACAGTTGATGAACAAGGTTT
>JBBSZT010000013.1:0-8022 GCA_038044585.1 Nanobdellota archaeon | reverse complement strand
TGTTTTTTTGAGCTTTGCCCTTGTTGCTTATCCTAAGTTTAATAAGGCTTTTTTATATCTTTCAAAAGTAATCTCATCAATCTTACCATAAACCCCCTGTAAATTATTCTTAAAATCTTTAGATATAATTTTGTCTTTAATCTTTTTAAATTTTTCATCAAAATTGTATTTTTTTATAATTTCATCTTTTATCCATTTAGGATCTTTAGCTTTTGATGTTAACATAAATATATCTCTTATATCTGTCTCCCTACAGCTTATAAATTTCATAACAATTAATGCATCTATATTAATAACCCTTAATTTTATTTTATCAGTTATTGTTTTTCCTTTTAATAAAATTAAAGATGAATTCTCAAATATCCAATCTGCATTAAAACTTACTTTGTCATTTCTACCAAAAACTTCTTTAAATAAGATATCAAAGCTAGCATCTATATTTTCGATAACATCTTTTTCATATCTTATAAAATCGCCATGATAAGGCAAATCAACCTTTGGTGTTGGTTTTTTTATATAACCATTTTCTTCTAAGATTTTTAACAATTTTTTTAACTCATCTTCATCTTTTAAGACAATATCACAATCTACAGAAAATCTAGGGATTGTGTAAGGATTAACCGCATATCCCCCAATAATTACAGACTTAATATTTTTTATTTTCTTTAAAGTTTCGAATATCTCTTTTTCTCTAATTTGTAACTTTTCCATATTTTTTTCTCATATAATTATAAGCATATAAATACATTTTATTTTTTATAGCTATCTTAAAGGTTTCATTTAAAGGGATAACTTTAAAATTATCTTTTTCTACAAACTTTATTTTATTTACGGGAATTAAAATTATATATTCTCCAATTGTTGAGCCTTCATTTATATAATTAGGAATACTGATTTTATTAAAAAAATTTTTCCAGTATTTCAAATCTTTTTTTAAAATATTTATAAAATAAGGCGATTTTTCAATTCCTCTCTGAACATAGGAGTAATCAGACCAAATTTCTACAGCGGATAAATTTGTGAATGCATATTCTTTTTCTGCTTTTTTTATTAATTGTGGAACTTTAAATTCTAATAACCCTTTTAATACTGCTTCTGGATTTAAACACATATAAGAGTTATAAGATGCCTTTTTAATCCAACCATTATTCAATAATAATGAAAAAACTTTTTTTTTCATGCTATTCCCCATTATCCAATCTAATTCACTTTGTTTAAAATCTTCTATCGAGCCGTGCTTTGAGAAAAATAAAGCATATGCCCTTAATCCATATTGTGGTATTTCATTTATCATAGTTACCTATTAGGTAACTACTATTTATAAGGCTTTCTGTTTTTAATAAACTTAAGAAATAAAGAACTAAAGTTGAATAATTAAAATATAAGTTTCTTTTAAGTTTAGGTTATTCTGCAAAGTTTGTTTTTTTGGTTTGGTAAATATCCTTTTTCTATTTTATTAAAATTTCTTATGATGTGTATAATGATGATGTATCATCCACCATACAAATATTATAAAAATTAGAAAGAAGATTATTATAGGAATTATTGGATTTTCATTTAATAACCCTATCGCCCCCCCCCATATACCCCTCTTTTTAACATAAAATGAATCTGAAGCTGATGAATTATAACCTTGATAATCAACTTTAACAATAACATTATATTTACCAGACTTAATATTATCTGATAATTTAAAAACCTCACTTATACTTAAAGAAGTTTGTAAAGCATTAGTAGAACTGCTTATTTCTATTATTTTACCGTTTTCATCTTGTATTCCATAACTTATTTTAACATCAATTCTATCAGAACTTAAACCTAAACTTTTTATGTTTGCGTTAACTATAATATTCTCACCTGCAGAAATAATTTTTGGTGTTACTTCAACATCTACATGAAAAATATATTGAGCATTTACTAAACTAATTAATAATAAAATAAATAACAAGATAACCTCTTTTTTCATGTATAATAAATATGTTTTCAAGAATTTAAATCTAACCATTAATTTTTATAAGATTATTACCTTAAAAAGTTAAAGTTCTTCTAATTTAGGAATAATCCAAACTTAAATTCATTATTCTTAAAATCATATATTAATAAAGCAGACTTATATTTTAACCCGACTTTTTTACTTTCTTTTGAATAATGGACTAATAAATAGTTTAGGTTAACATTTGCTTTAATTTCATCCTTACTTAGATAAAAATTATATTTATCTGTAAAAAACATGTCTTCTAAATAATCCCTTTTTGTTTCTAAACTAGAATCATATATCCTTGGCACAATTCTTAATCTATTTTCTAATTTTCTTTCAAAATCTCTTTTTATTAAATTAGAATAGTCATCAGAACATATATTCAAATTAAGACTTTTATCATAAACTAGATTTATGTTAATCTTACTCATCTTTTTATTAAATAATCCTAAATTTACATTTAACAATCCAGAGATATCCTTCAAATCTGAATAAATATTTAATCCATTATAACTTGCATTAATCAAGGTATTATTAAATTTATTACTATCTTGAGTATTTACTACAAACTTAGCAGAACCATATTTAAAACCCAATCCATAAACCTTGCTTGAATTATTAAAATCAAATTGATATTTTACTAAATCTTTATCTTCATTAATTTCTATTAATGTTTCTCCATCTATCTTATTATTTTTCTTTGCATTTTCATAACTAACAAAATAATCACTATAATTTAATCTAATTCCAAAATCATTTATATTATCTTCATTAAGCAAGGTTGTCTTGGTATTTATTTGCCCTATTGCGGAATTTTGTGAATTTGAACTTTCAGTTTTAATATTTTGTTGAGAATTATTATAAAAACTTTCTAAAATATTTAAATTAACATTAGCACCATAAGAATGATTCAATAACCCATTTCTATTCAAATAAACAGAATTATCGTCATATTTTAGTTTTATAATTCCTTTAGAACTTACAAAATTTTTTAATCCAAAAGTATCTCTTGCAGACACATCAACATATTTACTCTTTAAATCTAATTCATTTACATTCGTTTCTATTTTAAATTGTGCTTGAGCATTAAAGATTAAAAAGAACGGTAATAAATATTTTAGTTTCATTTTACTATATTAATTTTTTTGGTTTTAACAATTTCACCTTTACTTGAATTTATTTTAACTCCTAAAAAATAAACACCTGTTGACAAAGCTGACACATTGAAAGTTTTTGTATAATCTCCAGGAATATTATTATTTATGGATTTACTAATCTCTCTTCCTAAAACATCATATAATTTTAGTTCTACATCTGCTTCTTCTTTAATCTTATATTTTATATTTATATATCCATTTGTTGGGTTTGGATAAATTTCGCTTATTACATCTTCTAATGGAATTTTATTCTCTTTAATGTGAGTTATGCTATTTTTTAATAATTTTTTTAACGAATCTGCATAAGTTTTTGGAGATAAATTATTATCATCTAAAATTAAAGATAATCCGCCATAATCATTAATAAAATTTCTGTAAAAAATTGTTGACGAATCTTTTTTATTAAAAACAACAAAGAAAGAGTAATCCATTAAAGAATCATTAAATTGTTTTTCTCCAATTAAAGGACAATCTATGGTAACACTAGAATCATTTTTATCTATTTGTAATATAAATGGTTTGTCTATAATATAACCTTCCAGTGAGAATCCTTTACTTTCTAAATTTTTTGCTATCTCAACTGTTTTTAAAGAATCATAATCTTGAGCAATTAACTTAGATGAAAGAGTACTCAAAGTTATCAATGAATAAAATAGTAAATTTTTCATCTTATGATACCAAAAATTTATTTTTTTTATCCGCTATTATCGAAGATTTTACAGTTATACTATCAAAAAATTTAATATTATCTTGTTCATTTGATTCATCAACTTCATTGTCTGAATCAATAATTAATTTTGGAATAAAAGTTCCAGCATAATTATATTTAAGTTGAGTATAGACTGTTCTTTTTTCATAAGGTTTCATATTACTCACTTTATAGGATATAAAGTTTATATTATCTGTATAAATTCTGTAGGAAAAAGAATTGGGTTTATAATCATCATTATAGACTTTGAAACCTACTTTTATATTTTCATTAATTTTAACATTTTTATTAAAAACATATAAATTATTGGCATATAAATTGCCTTTACCAATTACTTCCAAAGTAAACTTTTGATCATTATAGGCAATTCTATCATCGTTATCAAAATATGGGTAATATGCTCTAACAATAACATCAGAATAACCAATCTTATCTGGTTTCCATTTTAATATTCCCTTTAAGTTATCTATGCTCATCCCATTTGGTGCTTTTTCTAGTTTATAATATACAAAATTCGTAGGATATTTTGGTGTTATATTATATGACCAATCTTCATTAACATTTAACTTTGTGCTTGGAAATGAACTAATTTCAGGTTTCCAATCTATATTATCTATAAAGAAATCTTGCGTTAATAAGTCTAAATTCTTTTCATTACCATCTATTTTGTATGTAACCCTTAATTTAAATTTATAATTATTCTTTAATATCCAATCTGGGATAATATTACTTCCTTTATCATTCTTGCATATAAATTCACTGCCAGAAACATCAAAAGCTTGTCCTTTATATGTTCCAACTGCATTACCTGCACAAACTTCTAAAACATCATCTTGAATTGTGGCACGGAACCAACCATCTTTTTTTAATGTTAAATCTATCAAAACATTTTGAGGTCTTAAATCTCCCCACCATCTTAGTCTTTTTAATGTTAGACTATCAACTGTCTCAAGAGAAGTTTTTTCTTTAATTAAATCTATACTTTTTCCAGCAAGATTTTTTATATCAAGCACCTCATTAATAGAATCTTTTGAAGAATAATTTGTATCTAAATCAAGACTTTTAAACTTTAACTCAATTTCTCCATTATTTATATAATAAAAATACCATTTATCAGCAGGAACTTTGCTTAATGCTACTTTTATATCTTTATTACCACTAGTAAAAAAATTATTTGTTACATCAGTGTATGTAAATTTGTAAATAATATAAACAAATATTTCATTTTTATTTAATGTTATAGAAGCTTTACCATTAGAATCGGTTAATAATTGATTGCTAAATTGGGTATTTGTAATTCCATTTATAATAATTAATGCATTCTCTAAAGGATTACCAGAACTATCTTTAATTTCAAAATTAACTGTAACAGTATCTAATACCTTTGCATCTATTCTTGGAAAGAATACTAATAAAGCTAAGATTATTATTAAATATAATTTCATTTTCTAACAATTCCTTCACCCCTATCCTTTTCTGCTCCTTTATTTGGTTTGCCTTGTTTGCGGAATAATAATGTGTATACAACTAATGTTAATAGGATGGCTAATAATCCAAAGAACACAGCTGCTAATGGATTTTGTTTTACAAGATCAGTTATTGCTGCTGCTGTAATTGCTAAAAATCCTTTTGGAGCTTCTGCAGTTGGTGCTGGAGCTAATGGAATTGTTACAATTGGTGATATTGTTGCTGGTTTTGGTAAAGGAACTGGTAAAGGTGTTGGTAATATAACAACATCTTCATCATCACTACTATCTCCTCCATTGCCTGTTCCTGAATTACCGGTTGAAGAAGTAGCAACACTTTGAACTCCAATCATAAAATTACTAAAATGAGGTATTGTTGCTTTATATTTATATTCTGTTGCAGTTTCGCCTATAAAAGTAGTTGTTAAAGATCTCCAAGTATCATTTTCTTCTACATATAACAAAACATTAGTCTTATCGCTTGAACTAATTAAAGTTTTATCTATTTTAAATGACAAGTCAAAGCTACCTGTTACGTTTTCTTGGCTTAGGTTTAATTGCATAAACTTTAAGGCAGTTTTAACTTCTGCTGTTGGAATTGGAAATTCTGTAGGTCTAACATTACCAAATATAACTACAGTTAAATTAACATCATCTGGGAGATTTTCTAGCTTCTCTAATGTTTGATTTATAACAGCATCCTTAAATTCTACTGTACCATTTATCGGAACTTGAGGAGCAATTGTATTTGTTACATCTAATTTAACAGTAAATGGTTTTTCTCCTTTATTTCCAAATTTATCCGTATATAATATTTTTAAATTATAAGTTCCATCCTCTAATCTTAAATTACCAAAATCAACAGTTATATCAAAATCAACGAACTTTTTGAATTTAGAGAAATTACTTAATGGTATTAAAAAATTTACAACCTCATCTGGGCTTATTAGTTTTACCCTATCATTAATCAAGTTTTGTAAATTCTCTAGGTCGGGATGTTCTAAATTCGAGTAACCTTCATCAGACCAGAATAAAAAATTATTTCCCTCTTTTATTGATTTTGCATTAAACCCATATGTTACATTTGCATTATATTTATCTATTACTTGATTTAATGTATCATCTGGATGAGCATTTATATATCCAACAGAACATAGAATACCATTGCAATTTATATTATTAAATGAAACAATAGCTAATATTACAGTTCCGGCAGTTGAACTAGCATCTATATTTAATGAATTATATATAGGGTGAGTTTGATCCTTAACAAAGTTTAAATCAAATGTTAAACCTTTTAAAAGTTGATCAACATCTAAATTATAACGAGCATTTTCTAAATCTTGTACATCACTTAAGTTTACTATTCTTATTATTTTATTGCTTAAATTTAAATTATTTATTTTAATTGTAGAATTCTTATCATTTACATCTATATTTACACTTCCAATGGAATTTGCAAGTTCTTCTGCTTCGCTTAAAACATTTACCTTAAATTCTCCAAAGTTTCTTTCACCAGCAATATTACCTGGCTTAAATTTATATTGAGCCATATCTTTATCATCATTTATACCAATTAAAACTAATTGTGGGGGTAAGCTTACATCCGTTAAATCACTACCCATAACAAATAAATCATATTCTCTAGAAATAACTGCGTAATCTTTTACTTCAATTCCTCCTGGCTTATCACCATTAGAGTCCCAGCTAACACTCCAAGAATCAACTTGAGCGTTTACGCTTATTGATAAAATAAAGAACGTTATTATTAATAATATTATCTTTTCTGAGGTCTGCATCTTTTTAGCTCCTTCACCCCTGCTTTTTATAAATATATCTTCTTTAAAAACCTTTCTATACCCATAATCTCATTTGTTTATATATTGTTAATAGTTTGTTAATAATTCTTTATGTACATTCTTTGTTTATATTTTGTTTATGAAAGATGAATTAATAATTGTAAGTAAAATAAAAAGGGCTAAAAATAGATTAAGAGTTTTAAAATCCATACCAGCAGACAACCCATTTTTACCTTCGGAATTGGTTAAAATATTGTATGGGAAAAGTTCTAGTACCTATTTTACAATAACTTCAAGAGCCTTAGGAGAATTAAATAAATTGAAACTTGTTAAAATATTAAATGATAAGGAGAGGGTGGGTAGATTATATAAAATTACTAAAAAAGGCAAAGAAATAATTAAAATATTAAAGTAAAATATGGATAAAAAAAGAGATTTAATAATTTTCTTTAGGTTAATATAGGATTGATTTGCTTCAAAATTATAGTTGATAGGAATGAAAATTAATATCTTAAATACATTTTTAACAATTTTAGGAATAACTTTTACTTCTTTAAAAAGAGATAAATTATTAAGGTTTTATTAAGAATATTTTATAAAAAATAAATATCAAAAAAGTTAGTACAGCTATTGAACCTATTCTATAAGAAATTTTTTCTCTTGGATCATTAATTATTCTTCCGGTTAATGTGGATTTTCCAGTTATAAAATTTAATATGTTTTTAATTAATGATGGTTGTGTTTGAGTAACTTCTTTTACTTCGGTTTCATTTTTAACTTCTTTTGGTATTTCTTGTATTTTTGGTTCTTCTTTAGGAATATTTTGTATTGGTAAAACTGGTTGGATTATTGGATTTTGATTTATTATATTATTTTCACTAGAACTTCCACCGCCTCCACCTCCGCCGCCAGA
>JBBSZT010000012.1:17029-31840 GCA_038044585.1 Nanobdellota archaeon | reverse complement strand
TATATAATTAATTATATATGAATAATATATCAACAATACAATTAAATGAAAATGTCATAGAAGAACTCAAAAAAGCTAAAGAGCATCCTAGACAAACGTATAACGAACTTCTGTCTAAAATGACCAAAATTTTCATTGAATTAAAAAAAAGAGACCAGTATGATAAATTCTTACATGAAATACAGAAGCCTAAAATGAAAGAATTATGGGATAACAAGGAAGATGAGGCTTGGAATAATGCATAAGTTTGGAGAAGTTATTTTAGCAGAGGTTCAATTTGTAGACACCTTTGAAACAAAACTCAGACCAGCTTTAGTTCTTTTTGAAGAATTTGATAATGTTGTTGTTATGGGAATTACAAGCAACTTAGAAATGGAAGGGATTAAACTGACTAAAAAAGAAGGAGCTATTAAAGATAGTGTACTAAAACTTAATTATATATTTACTATTTCTGAAAAAATGATAAAAAAATCTTTATTTAGTTTATCAAAAGAAAAGAAAAAAATAATATTAGATGAGATCGTAAAAAGATTAAAAATATAGACTGCTTTTAGCAAGTTTTAAATATTTGACTTTTAACTGAAATATAGAATGACAAAGATAAAAAAGCTTAGATTACACGGGTTTAAATCATTCGCAAAACTGATAGAATTAGAATTTTCTGATAATTATTCAACTATTATAGGTCCAAATGGTTCTGGTAAGAGTAATCTAACTGATGCAATATGCTTTGTTCTTGGGAGATTGAGCGCAAAGAGCATGCGTGCTGAAAAAGCTTCAAACTTGATTTATAATGGGGGCAAAAACAATTCTCCCGCAAAACAAGCTGAAGTCAGTATTATATTTGATAATTCTAAAAATGAATTTCCAATAAAAGAAAATGAAATTAAAATAACAAGGATTGTAAAACAAAATGGCCAGTCTGTTTATAAATTAAATGATAATACTATAACAAGGCAACAAATTTTAGATTTACTTGCTACTGCTAAAATTGATCCAGATGGTCATAATATTATATTGCAGGGTGATATTGTAAAATTTATGGAAATGCGTCCTGAAGACAGACGCGAAATTATTGAAGAAGTTTCAGGAATTTCAGTTTATGAAGATAAGAAACATAAAGCAATGCTTGAACTGCAAAAAGTTGAAGAAAAACTAAAAGAAGCTGATATAATACTTACAGAGAGAAGTGCACATTTGCGTGAATTAAAAAAAGACAGAGACCAGGCTACAAAATACAAAGATTTGCAAAAATATATTCGTGAAAATAAAGCAACTTACTTAACTGTTTTATTGAAAGAAAAAGAAAAGACAAAAGAAAGTGTAGATAAGGAAATTGAAAAAGAAGAATCAAAGAAACTTAAAATTCAAGAAGAAATTAACTTAATTAAAAAAGAAATAGAAGATAAAAGAAATGAGATAAAGCAGCTTAATCAGGAACTATTATCTCGCGGTGGGAAAGACCAAATTGAAATTCATCATAACTTAGAAGATGTTAAAACAGAATTAACAAAAAACACAACGAGACTGGAATTATTACAAAATGAAATTACTAAAATTAAAAATAGAAAAGAAACTTTAAAAAATAATTTAGATGAGATTGAATTAAGAATAAAAGAATTTGAACAGCAAAAGAAAGAATTTGAAAAAAAGAAATCAAGTTTTGAAAAAAACAAGCCTAAGCAAGAAAATATAGATCATTCTCATAACATAATTGAATATGTAATACAAAAAGTTAGAGATCTAAATTTAGACGGTGTTTATGGTACAATAGAAAACCTTGGTAAAACAGATTCAAAATATAACACAGCTATAGAAGTTTGCGCAGGTAATAAATATAATGCAATTGTTGTTGAAGATGATGATGTCGCTGAAAAATGCATTAATCATTTAAGGCAAAGCAAAATAGGAACTGCAATATTTCTTCCTTTGAATAAAATAAGACCAAATGAAATCAGGCCAGAGTTAAGACCTTTATTAAAGAGTCAGGGTGTGCATGGCTTAGCAATTGAATTAGTTAAATTCAATCCAAGGTTTAAACAAGCATTTATGCATGTTTATGGCTCTACTTTAATTGTTGATGATATTTCTGTAGCAAGAAAGATTGGAATAGGAAGAGCCCGTATTGTAACATTAGAGGGTGATTTAATTGAATTTAGTGGAGCAATGATTGGAGGATACAGACGTAAATTTTCTTCTGGATTAACTGATTTAATGCAAATAGATACTGAAATTAGAAACTTAACAAATCAGCAAAATATCTTAATTAATGAAAAAGAAAGAACTCTGGCAATTTTAAAAGAACAAGATAAAGAACTTTTTGAATTTGAAAATGAGATTAAATTATTAAATGAAAACATAAAGAAGAATGAAACTTCAAAAGGTGAACAAGAAAAGCTTGAGAAGAAATTTTATGAAGATTTTAAGGATTTAAGCATTAAAAGAGATAAACTAAATGAACTTATCCAGAATAAAGAGATTTCTTTAATTAAGTTAGAAGAAAATATTAGAAATATAGAACAAGGCGTTAATAACATAGCATTGCAACGTGCAAGAACAATAGCTGAATTAGAGGGATTACAAAAAGAATTTGAAGGATATAAAGATGAGAAGATCAAAACAACAAAAAATTTACAGGAATTACTGGAAAATATAAGAAAATCTGAAGTTGAACTTGAAGCAATGGGTAATGTTAATATGCGTGCTTTAGAAGTTTATGAGGAAATCGAAAAAGAGTATGGAAAATTACTTGAAAAAAAAGAAAAATTAAATTTAGAAAAGCAGGATGTATTTAATCTTATGAATGAAATAGAATCAAAGAAAGGAGAACTATTCATGCGCACTTTGAATGAAATAAATGATCAGTTTAAAAGGATATTTAATAGTTTATCTTCAAAAGGTGTAGCATTCTTGGAATTAGAAGACAAACAAAATCCATTTAATGGTGGTTTGGATATAAAAGTTAAAATTTCAGGCAATAAATATTTAGATATAAAAGGTTTAAGCGGTGGAGAAAAAACCTTGACAGCTTTGGCATTTATATTTGCAATACAAGAGTTGCAGCCAGCTTCATTTTATTTACTAGATGAAGTTGATGCTGCTTTGGATAAAACTAATTCAGAAAAGTTATCTAAATTAATTGCTGAATATAGCAGTAAAGCGCAGTATATAATGATCAGCCATAATGACAGTATGATAACAGAAGCTAACCAGATTTATGGTGTAAGTATGCAAGATGGAGTAAGCAAGGTTATTGGATTAAAAGTTTAATTATCTCTTTCTCTTTTTAGGCTGTTCTTCTTCAAAGAAATCAATTACTTGTTTCCAATAACTTATTATTAAGATTAATAAAATTAAAATTATTAAACCAGAGATTATATAATATTTATACATATTAAGATAAGTTAGTATCCAGATTATCTTTTCAGGATAAATTCTAAAGAACCAGAATAAAACAATTAATATAATCACCAAGAAAATATAACGTCCGATTCTTAATGGTTCTATTTCATCTTCATCTGAATCTTCTTCTATATAATTAATTAATTTTTTATATGCTTTTGTTGTGAATATTAGGATTATTGCTATAACAATTATTATTCCAACTAATAATGGAAATTTATATTTATAAATAGCATCTTTTACATTATTTAAACTGTTTAAAAAAGAGTTTTCCTTAACCTCTGATTCTTTAACAACACTAATTAATGGGTTTCCATCTTTATCAAATCCTTTTAATGTTAAAATTAAATCATTTTTTCCATCTTTATTTAAATCAACATTTTCTGTTTCGTTTAAATCAAGCAATATAAATATTGGTTCTGATTCAATGCTTAATGTTACTGTACTATTTTTTATTTCTAAAATGTTTAATGCATGCGTTTCATTACCGAAAATGAATTTTACATTTTTGCTTATTAAAGTTTCACGATTTAAATCAATTAATGGTTCTGGACTAGATATTTTATCATTTAAATTAAATTTTTTTATAAAACTTAAAAGTTTATTCCATAAACTTGATCCAGGAATAGATGATCCACCTTCGTTTACATTTATTATAATTGTTTTGCTTTCTAATACTCCTGAATTTTTTAAATTAACCAAAATATTTGCTTTATATTCTCCTGATTTTGTATTATAAGGAGGAGCAATATATAAATATGTAATTTCACTTTTTCCAGGTTCAATTGTTAATGTGCTTGGATTTAATTGTGCGAAACTGTTTGCGTTTCCTGTAATTCCTAATTCATAAACCGCTAATTCAGCTCCAACATTTTTTATTGTAATTCCAGTTGTTGCACTTGAATCTGCATTTACGTCAACTGAATTTTCAGCTTCTAATTGTGGCTTATAACAGCTTTCTCTGCTTACTAAATCTAAATCAAATGAATCCTCACTAGAGATTCTGCTTGAATCTAATGCCAATACTCTAAAATTAATCTTATATTTTTGTGCTGTTAAATTTTCACTTGGATTAAATTCTAAATTAATCTTTTTACTTTGCTTAGGAGATAGTGTAAATATTACTTCAGAAGGCTTGATCCAACCTTGGTCACTTTCGATTCTGAATTCTTTTTCAAACTCACCTAGGTTTTTAACATTAGCTTCATATGTCTTTTTTGATCCTACACAAATTTTATCTTCCCTTGTTAATAATTCTAAAGATATATCATTACATGCTCTTACATTAATCTTAAATTTTTCATCTTTATTGATTTTGCTCTGCTGGCTTTTAATATTAACATTAACATCAAAATTTCCCTGCACTTTATAATCTGGTGTAAGTATTAAATTAACTACTCCTGATTCTTTAGGTTTTAAATCTAGTTTTGTTAAATGCAAATTAGCCCACGCAGGTCCTGTAATTGCTAAATCAAACTCATTATCCAACTGGGCTAGATTGTTTATTGTTATTGAAATTACTTCACTTGCATGTTCACACATATTTACTAATTCCTTATCAACATTTTCATTGAAATCGAAGCAACTGTTTACAATAACATTAGAGTCAAAACTAGCGATTGTGTTGCTAGTTAATGACCTAATTGTTATGGTAAAATCATTTTCGCCAAAATCGCTTCCACAAGGAGCATTTAATAATCCGTAAATTGTTTTACTTTGCTCAGGTAATAATGATAAATCATACTGGCTTAATTTTATCCAAGGAGCAGCTTTTCCAGTAACTTCAATTTTATAAGCTTCCTGGTAAATTCCGTTGTTTGATATTGTAAAATTATAAGTGTCAGAATTACAGCCACATACTTCTTTGCTTTTAATTCCAGTAACAATCAAGTTATGGCAATCTGGAACATTTATTTTATAGTTAACATTTTTAATTTCATTATTAATTGTATTTGTAATAATAAGATTTAAGCTGTAAAAACCAGGATTAGTATCAAATTTTGGTGTAACATAAATATATATTAATTTAGCTTCGTTGTTTAAACTAAATCCCTGTGGAACAATTGTTGCCCATTTAGCAGCAGTTCCTTCAACATTAACATTGAAATTTCCTGTTCCAACAACATTGGTGTTTAATAATATAGTAGAACTTGGACAAGTACTTTTTTCAGTTTCACTTGGTGTTAAATCAAAAGCATGGACTGAACTGATTAATAATAAGAAGATAATAAACACTAAAATATTTTTATTATTCATTAGTTAAACCCCCCTTTATCTACTGTTGAAAAGTATAGGGTATATAAATACTTTTTGGTTTCTTAAAAATTTAATATTTAGAATTAATTAAATATGTTATTATTTTCTTTTTTCAACAATTGCTGTTCCATACATTGTCGCTCTTCTTAAATAAACACCATCTATAGCAACTGCAGTTTCAACTATCCTCATGTCTGTTACTGCAATTACACCCCTCTTTTTCATATGTTCTGCCATTTCTTTATAAAGAGTATCGTGTAAAGAATGTGAATCCCGTCTTATTCGTTCTCCAGAAGAAAAAAATATAGATTCCAATTCATAATCTTCTGGACTGAGTTTATAATGATTTATATAATTATTAACAGATGTTGTAACAATTCTGTCTTCTAAATTTTTTGGTAAATCCATTTTAATATCCATTATTTATAAAATTAATAAAAAAAGAAATAAAAGAAGTTACTTAGTAGTAACTTTGTTCAGATTCGTCTTTGCTTCTCAATTTATTGACTGCTAATATAATTCCTAGTATTACTAAGATTATTAACAATACAACAAATCCAACTTCTAAGCCGGATTTTAAACTTGAGTTTGCATCAACTGACTGTCCGTTAACATTAGCTTGCAATTGTAATTCCTTTACAACTGTGTTTCCATTTTTAACTCTTACTGTAAACAACTTATTTGCTGTTGCAGCATCTTCTTTTGCAGAAACAAATACAAATGCTTCCATGTTTGAGTTTGGTTCAACTGTTAATGAACTTGGATCAGCTCTTGCTGTACCCCATTCATCGACACCATTGACTTCTAATGTTAATTTTTGAGTTTCACTGCCTAAATTAGCTAATGAAACTTTATAAACAGCGCCTTGTCCAGCTTTTATATCCATAACTTTTTGAGCTGCATCAACTACTAATTCCTCTTTAACTGTTACTCTTCCTTTACCTTCTTTAACAGTTAATGGAAATATTTTCTCTATGAAGTCATGTCCTCTGTTGTATTCAACTTTTACAACAACATTGTAGTTTCCTGAAGCTACATCACTTAAGTCAAGGAATAAAGCTTCGCTTGATTCTGAATTGTGTTCTTGTGAAGCGTCATTAGGGTCATTTGCACGTAAATCACTTAGGAATGTTCTTTGTGAAATTCCTAATTCTGGAATTGCAGCAATAACTCTAACATCATTTTCATCTTTATTTCCTAGATTTTCAACTCTTACTGTAATAAATAATGGTTGATCATTTCTTACAGTTAATCCAGGATTGAAGATAATATCAACAAAGTTTAATTCATGTCTTTGTCTTGCGATTCTTAATGTATATGAAACTTCTTGACTAGTTACTTTGTCATACACTGAAACATGCAATGTGTAATCTTGAGTAGCATCTAAGTCATCTGGAATTTTAAGTAACAAACTTTTAGAATAAGTTGTACTCGCTATTACATCAAATAAACCTGTAGTATATTCAATGTTTCCAAATTCATATCCCCCAATCCATGCTTTTACTCTTACATCTTTTGCATCTACTGTATTTGCAAATTGTGCCATTATATTTACGCTATCTCCACGTTCAACGTAAACAACAGGTGAAACAGCTGGTAGAACCGCGATCATATCTACTCCGTTAACCTGTACTTTATTGAATGTATAAACTGCGTTAACGCTTGTTGCAAAAACTAATGCAACTAAAACAAACAATACTAAATTTAGTAATTTTTTCATTTTTAATTTAACCCCCTTGAGTGTTATTTTGATTATAAACATCAAAATATGTTGTTATTTCATAGTTATTAACTTATTTATAAACCTTTCGGTAACAACTTTATTATTTGATTTAAGTATATTAACAGATAATATCTTTAAAAGCTTTACTAATTGCACGAATTTATAATATATTAATTAAAATTGGTATGGGCCTGAAGGGATTCGAACCCCTGTCTTCGGTTCTGGAGACCGAAATTCTAAGCCATTAAACTACAGACCCTTATTTAAAGAACTCTTTTTAAGAATATATATAATTTACTATTAATTTTTAAAATAAAGATTTAGCACATTAATTAATGTTTTAGACCATTCTTCAACTTCATATTCTCTAGATAAACATATCTCCTCTAACTCATTAACACTTCTTAATTTAGCATTTGTTATTTCGGGGTCTTTTGCTTTTATTTTCTTAGAATTAGTATCAATCATATGAACAAGCCCGAAATGAACTTCATTAACACCATAATCATCAAGATAAATATAACCAAATAACTTAGGGTTTATTCTATCCTTAATTTTAACCTCTTCATTTATCTCTCTTAACATACTTTCATGAATTGGATTTTTCTTAGCATCATTCATTTCTATATGCCCACCTATCCCAATGGAGAATTTTCCCTGTAATCTTTTTTCAGTATAATTTTTGTCTTTTTTCGCACGTTGATATGAAAAAAACTTCTTTAATTCGGAATTATAAATTAAACAATAACAAATTGGTTGTTTATAACTTGAATCTTTTTCTGCAAATTTTCTTGTCATAAATCCATAATTTCTTAGAATTCTTTTTTGATAATCTATTTTATCATAATATCTAAACCCCTCAAAAAAATCTTTATTAGATATGCCAAATAAATCTTCTTTTTTTACAACCATTATTAAGCTATCTTCTTTTCCCATTACAAAGAATAAGAAACCAAAAATATAAATAGTTAACTATAAATTCTTCTATCCAGTTCATTATTTACAATTACAATGCATTGAGAAGCGTGATATTCTATTTTGCCAAGAGAAACTCTTTCTGCATTATGTCTTTGTAAAAATATTTCTGTTTTCCAGGGCATTCCAATATAATCTCCAAATACAAACAACACATTTTCTTTAAATTTAAATTCACGAATATCTTTTCCCTTATTATGCAGATAAATTATCTGATAATCTTGTTTTTCTTTTATTAATTGCTCAAAACTTTTTTTGCTTACAATAATCCCGGGATAAACCTCTAAACTTTCATTTAATTTTAAATCTTTTCCTTTTTCTAATGCATGTTTGATGAATTTTGCTATTCCTTTTTCATCAAAATAAAAACCCTTTAATTTTTCACCATAAAAAGAAATTATCTTTGGAGGATATTTTGGACCTTCTAAGTTAACATGAATGATTGTATCATTGCGCAAACCTTTGGCTATCCATAAAGCACTTGAAATACATCTTGTTACTAAATCTAATCTTCCTGCATCAGGTAAATTCTCTAAATCAATATTACCATCTGTGCGAGCTTTTAATGCCCTTAATAAAAATTCTCTCATAAAATTAATTAAAATTTTAATTATTTAAATCTATTCAATGATCTTTCAATCCTTAGAATCTCATCAATTTCACTAGTTGAAATAGCACAGCCTTTTAATCTCAAACCCCATAAAATTCCATCTAATAATTCTCTTTTAAAATTTTCCTGGACTAATTTCTTAGCGTCATAATAATCCTCAAATAAACCATGTTCGAAAGCTATTGCCATAAGCTCAGAACTTCTTAATATTTTGATATTTTTTGTTTCTTTTTTAAAGTAATTTAGATTATCTTTATTGGTTGTAATTTTAGTATGTAATTTCTTTTCGAGCAAATGTTTTAATTTTAAAGTGTCTTCTATTAATAATCTGGTTGTACGCTCATCAATTACCAGTGCATCAGCTTCTAAAAATATTGTCAATGCTAATGCTTCAACTTCTCCTTTATGCAATATTATTATGTTATGGTCATTTGCTTGGAAAATATTATTCGCTAATGTTAGTAAATAATTTGTTTTATCATCTAAATCACGGTTAAATAATTTTATACTTCCCTGGGCTAAATAATGTGCTAGTTGCAATGCTTCTAATTTAAATTTTTTGCTCTTTAATGGATCATCTATGACTTCTTTTAAAACTTCATTACCAATTAAAAAATCTCCATTATAAATTTTCTTTAAATCTTTAAGAATGTTAAGCAAATTATTAGTTGATAAACTTATTATGCTACTTGAATCAAAAACCAAAGCTTTCATATAAATAAACTCCTTGCAAATTTAATTCTTTTGTCTATCGGAAATGAAAGATTTTCCTCAACGTCTGGGATTCCTGTTTTTCCTATATAATCCATTAATTCCCATTTGCTGATTCCAAGTAATTCTGCAGTTCTTCCTATTGAGATACCATGTTCATATAATCTAGAACCTTTTGCTATTTGTGCAGTATTAATTAATTCTTTAACATATTTTTTTAAATTACTATTTAATTTATCTATAACATTTAAAATATTTTTAATGGAATTTCTGTAATCTTCTAAATTATCTTTTTCCAAATATTCTTGAGAATTTTTTAAATTTGTTAAACAAGTTTCATAGAAAACATTCCAGTCTTTATATTCCTTATATTGAATTCTTTCAAAGATTTTACTTAAAGCATAACATACTACTGCTATTGAAATCGAATTTTCATCTTGGAATATGCTTGAAGAGTGCAAAGTCTGATTGCTTAAATCACGTAACTTAACAGCATCATTCTTCTTAATTGCAATTAAAGCTTCTTTTATAACATTCAGGATATCTTGTTTTACTTGTTCAATCATCATACTATAAATATTTATTAATATTTAAATTTAATTAATTTTTTTAAATTCCAGTGATAACATAATATATCATAAATGCCGAGAATAAGAATCCTAAAAATGCAGGTACATTGAATTTTCCAATGTTTAATGCAACCTTAAATCTTCTATCTAAGTAAGGTCTTTTATATCTTAGAACTACAACAGCTAGATTAACAAATGCAAATGTTATAAACAAACCAAGATTGGCGAATCCTGCAACTAGTTTGATATCACCGATTAAAATGAATAATATTGTAACTATCATTATTAAAAATACAGCAACCCATGGTGTTTTTGTTTTTTTATCTACCAGCATAAATTTTTTTGGTAATGCTCTTTCTTCAGCCATTCCATATACCATTCTTGAAGTTGTTACTAAACTCACTAAAATTGTATTGCCTGTTGAAAATAATGCTATGATCGCAAGAACTAAAAATGCTATTCCTCCAAAAGATCTTGCAGCAACATCTGCCAATGGTGCTTTTGAAATGCTTAAATCTTGCCATCCCAATATTGATACAGCTGAAATTGCAACCAAAATATAAATTATAGAAGAAATTATTATGGATAAAATAATAGCTTTTGGAATTGTTTTTTGAGGATCTTTAGTTTCCTCTGCTAATTTAATAATATTATCAAACCCCAAGAATGCAAAGAATATTAATGCAGTTGCTTGTAAAACACCATCAAAACCATTTGGCATCTCCAAATAATTTACATTTCCAATATACTTTATTCCAAGAATTATTATAATTATCAGACCAATAGTTTCTACTATAGTTGAAAATGAAGTAATCCATGAACTTTGTTTAATTCCATAATAATTAATTAATGATAAAATTAATGTTATTAGAATCCCAATATAAACTATGGGCGTTTTAAATA
This sequence comes from Nanobdellota archaeon, assembly GCA_038044585.1. Classification (GTDB taxonomy): domain Archaea; phylum Nanobdellota; class Nanobdellia; order SCGC-AAA011-G17; family GW2011-AR20; genus GW2011-AR20. The sequence goes on along the minus strand of JBBSZT010000012.1, from coordinate 20,691 downwards.
AAGCTGAGAAATAACTAGCAAATCCTAAAGAAACAGTTGCAGCAGTTATAATTCCTGCGAGTATTATAACAATTCCTATAATTAATGCTAATCTTTTATTAAATGCACTTTGGACATAGTCATATTCTCCTGCATCTTTTTTAAATATTGAAGATAATTCAGCATAACTTAATCCTGTTAGTATAGCTATTACTGCACCAATAACAAAAGATAACCAAATTGCATTTCCAGCAATTCCTGAAGCAATTCCAATTAAAGCATAAATGCCTGCACCAAGAATTACACCTATTCCAGCTAAAGTTACTTGAAATAGACTAAGCTCTTTTTTTAATGCCTCTTTTGCCACAACATTTTAAAATTTTAATAGTATTTAAATATTTTTATATCCAATAACTTCAGTAATATCTTTGAAATTATTTTCTTCAATTAATTTTACTAATCCTTTGTTAATATTTTTAATTACCCTCGGCCCTTCATAAATCATTCCAGTTATTAACTGCAATAATGAAGCACCATATTTTAATTTTTCATAAGCATCATTTGCATTAAAAATTCCACCACAACCAATAATACAAATTTTTCCTTTGCTTAATTTATAAGTTTCTTTAATTAAATTATTTGAAATATTTTTTATTGGTAAACCAGAAATTCCACCTTTCCCATATTCATCTAAAACTTCTTTGCTGGTTTTTAATTTTAATTTACTTCTCTCTTTGCTTAAATTTGAAAGAATTAATGCCTTTACGTTGTATTTTTTGCTCAATTTTATTATTTTATTTAATTGTTCTTTATTAATATCTGGAGAAACTTTTAAAAAAATTAATTTTTTATCATTGATATTTCTTATTTTCATTAATAATTTGTTTAAAGCTAAAGAATCTTCGCAGAATGTAGTTCCTGCTTCAGCATTAGGACAACTTATATTCATTGTTATATAATCTCCGATTTTATTTAATAATTTAAATGATTTACAATAATCTTCTATCGCTTTATCATCATAAATTCCAGGTAAGTTTGTCTTTGCTATACTAATTCCAGTAGGTATTAAAAATTCTTTATTCTTTAATTTATTATATATTCTTTTGGCGCCGTAATTGTATAATCCATAATTAACAACCAATGCTTTATCTTCTGGTAATCTAAACAATCTAGGTTTTGGATTTCCAGGACAAGGCAGTGCAGTAACAGAACCTATTTCCATAAAACCAAATCCAACATAAGGAATTATCCCAGTTAACAAAGCATTCTTATCAAAACCAGCTGCTAAACCAATGGGATTTTTAAAATGAATATTAAATAGATTTAAATTTAATTTTTCATTCTCGTAATAGTATAATTTTTTCATTAAATTTTTTGCAATTGAATAATTAGAAAGTTTATTTCCGAGATTTATTGTAAAATTATGCATCCTTTCTGCATCTAACTTGAATAATACTGGTTTGATTAAATTTTTGTAAATCATCCATGAAATAAAACTAAATATAATGTATTTAAAACTTCTTAATAAGGTTTAAATATAAGTTTATCTTTCTAATTATCAATAAAAAAGGAGGTATTCTCATGGCAACAAGAAGAGGTTCTAGTAGAAGTACTAGTAGAAGTTCGAAAAGAAGTACTACAAGACGAAGATAAGCATTTTTTTAATTCTTTTTTTTCTTTTTTTCTTTTTAATAATATTTATATACTTGCTAAATCTAGTCATTTTAGAGGTGATAGTGTGGATTTATTAGAAGAATTATTAAATACGTTCGCAGTTTCTGGAAGCGAAGGAGAAGTAAGAAAAATTATTCTACGTGAGATTAAAAAATATTTTGATAAGATTTACATTGATAAATTAGGAAACTTAATTGCTCATAAAAAAGGCAAACGTCCAAAAGTTATGCTTGCTGCACATATGGATGAAGTTGGCTTAATTGTTAAAAACATTGATAGTTTTGGAAGAATTTATTTCTCAACCATAGGTGGAATAGAATCATTATCTCTTCTCGGACAAAGAGTTTCAGTAGAAACAACCAAAGGATTAGTTTATGGTGTAATAACATTTGATGATTTAAGCAACGGTTTTGAAATTACGAATCCTGCAATAAAATTATCTGATTTATACGTTGATACTGGTTTAAAACAAAAAGAATTAATCAAGTTAGGAATTAAAACAGGAGATTATATTTATTTTAAGAGAAAAACAATTAATTTAGGAAGTAAAAATATTATTTCTAGCAAAGCTCTGGATGATAGAGTAGGTTGTTATATTTTAATTGAACTAGCTAAAAAATTAAAGAATATAAAGAATGAAGTTTATTTTACATTTACAGTTCAGGAAGAAGTTGGATTATATGGGGCAAAAACATCAGCTTATTCAATTGATCCTGACTGGGCAATTGCAATAGACGTAACAAATGCAGATGATTATGCGCAAGATTCTACAATAAAACTTGGCAAAGGACCTTGCTTGACAATAAAAGATGCTGAAATGATTTCTAATCGTGATATAGATAACTGGGTCAGGCAATTGGCAAAAAAACACAAAATACCGTTGCAATTAGATGTAAGTGATTTTGGTACAACAGATGCTTTAAATATTGCAGTATCAAAAGAAGGTGTTCCTGCTACTTCAATTACAGTTCCAGTAAGAAATATCCACACTACAATAGGGATGGTGAATAGGGAAGATATTAACACAACAATTAAGTTATTAGAATTGTTATTAAAAAATCCACCAAAAATAAAATTATGAAAATTGTTATTGCTCTTGGCGGTAATGCTATTATAAAAAAAGGCGAAAAACAAAATTATTCTAATTTAATTAATAACATCAAAAAAACTTGCAAAAATATTGTTCCTATAATAAAAAATAATTCTGTTTTAATAACGCATGGAAATGGCAGTGAAATAGGATACCTTGCAATTCAAAATGAAATTGCCAAATTAAAAGTTCCTATAATGCCCCTGGATGTATTGGGAGCAGAAAGTCAAGCTTTAATTGGTTATATCTTCGAAGAACAATTAAGAAATTCTTTAAGGGAAAATAAAATAAATAATTCAGTAGCAACATTAATCACTCAAACTTTAGTTAATAAAAATGATAATGCATTCAAAAACCCTACAAAACCAATTGGTCCATTTTATAACAAAAAACAAGCTTTACAATTAAGGAAAAAAGGTTTTCATGTCATAGAAGATGCTGGCAGAGGCTATAGAAGGGTTGTTCCAAGCCCATTGCCACTAAAAATTATTGAATCTGATATTATTAAAGATTTAATTAATAAAAAAATAATTGTTATAGCTGCAGGCGGTGGGGGAATTCCTGTTTATCAAGAAAATAATTTACTTAAAGGTGTAGAGGCTGTAATTGACAAAGATTTAGCTTCGCAAGTCCTAGCTAATAGCATTAAAGCTAATTTATTATTAATTTTAACTGGTGTAGATTATGTTTACTTGAATTACTTAAAGAAAAATCAAAAAACTATTCATAAAATGACAGTAAAACTAGCTCAGGAATATCTTAAGGAAGGTCATTTTTTAGAGGGAAGCATGAAACCAAAAATACAAGCAGCTATTAATTTTATAAAAAATGGCGGAAAAAAAGTCATTATAACTAATCCAAATAATGTAATGAAAGCTTTAAATAATAAAAGTGGAACATTAATTATAAAATAAAAGAG
>JBBSZT010000012.1:0-16929 GCA_038044585.1 Nanobdellota archaeon | reverse complement strand
ATGTAATGAAAGCTTTAAATAATAAAAGTGGAACATTAATTATAAAATAAAAGAGATAATATGGAAAAAAAGAATGTGATTATTGTTGGGGCAGCTGGTCGCGATTACCATAATTTCTTAGTTTATTTTAAAGACAATCCAGAATATAATGTTGTAGCATTCACTCAAGCGCAAATTCCCGGTATAGAAAAAAGAAAATTTCCAAAAGAATTATCTGGAAGATTATACAAACATGACATTCCATTTTATCCTGAAGAAAAACTTCCAGAACTAATAAAAAAATTTAATGTTGATACTGTTTATTTATGTTATTCTGACTTAAGTGCACAAAATGTTTTAGATAAAGCTTCATTAGTTTTAGCAAATGGTGCTAATTTTGAATTGCTCGGAACAAACGCAACTTATCTAAAAAGCAAGAAACCAATAATTAGTGTAACAGCTGTAAGAACAGGCTCTGGAAAATCTCGAGTTACAAAGAAAATTGCAACATACTTGAGAAATAAAAACTATAAAGTAATTGTTGTGAGACACCCAATGCCATATGGAGATTTAAAAAGAGAAGAAGTTGAAATGTTTCATAAATATACAGATTTAATGAAATATAATACAACTATTGAAGAAAGGGAAGAATATGAGCAATATGTGAAAAATCAAATTCCAATTTATGCAGGTGTTAATTATTCTAAAATATTAAAAGAAGCTGAAAAAAGAGCAGATATAATAATCTGGGATGGAGGAAATAATGACTGGAGTTTCTTTAAACCAGATCTTAATATTGTTTTAACAGATCCTAGAAGGGCTGGAAATGAACTTACTTATTATCCAGGACAGGTAAATTTACGTATGGCAGATATTATTTTAATTCATAAAATGTTTGGAACAACTACGGAAAATCTGAAAATTGTTCGTGATAATATAAATAAAGTTAATAGAAAAGCTAAGGTTATTGAAATTAAATCTTTAATTGTATGTGAAAATCCCGATGAGATTAAAGGCAAGAGAGTTTTATCGATTGGAGATGGTCCTACTTTGACACATGGCGGAATGAAATCAGGAATTGCTGACGCAGCTGCCCAATTATATCATGCAAAAGAAATTGTTGATGCTGAAAAATATGCTGTTGGAAGCATAAAAGAAACTTACAAAAAATTTCCCCATTTGAAAAAAATACTTCCTGCGATGGGTTATAATAAAAAACAAATTTATGAATTGCAAGAAACAATTAATCGGGTTAAGTGCGATTTAGTTTTAGATGGGAGTCCATTTGATTTAAGAAGGTTAATCAAGATAAACAAGAAAGTTTTGTATGTTGATTATGATATTGATGATAATGGTCTAAGACCAGTTTACAATGAAATTGATAAAATGTTAAAATGAAAAATTTACTTTCAATTAATGATTTAAGCAAAAAAGAAATTCTAGATTTAATTAATTTAGGAATAAAAATTAAAAAAAATCCTAAAAAATACAAAAACAAGGCTTTTGAAAAGGTATTATTAACATTTTTTTCTCTTCCCTCATTAAGAACTGAATTGTCTTTTGATACTGCAATGTTCCAGATGAATGGAGAAGTAATAGATTATCATTCTGAAAGCTCTCCCTGGGTTCATGGCAAAGAAAGTATAGAAGATGTTTCTAAAGTTGTTTCAAGATATTGTGATTTAGTCATGATAAGAATGAGTGATCATAATGAATTAGTTAAATTTGCAAAAAATTCGAAAATTCCAGTCATAAATGGATTAACTTCTTATGAACATCCTTGCCAGATTTTAAGTGATTTAATGACAATTTATGAGAAAAAAGGAAAATTGAATAGATTAAAATTAGCTTACTTTGGAGATGCAAACAATAATGTTACTCATTCGTTAATTAATGCAGCAAATATTTTAGGGATTAATATGACTATCGCATGCCCAAAAAATAAAGAATTTAATCCAAAAATTCCATTAAAGAAAGTAAAAATGTTTCATAATATAGAAGCAGCTAAAGATGCAGATGTTATTTATACTGATTCCTGGTTTTCTTACAGAATTCCAAAATTTCAATATAAGAAAAGGGTTGAGATTTTAAAACCATTTCAAGTAAATAAAAATGTAATGAAACATGCTAAGAAAAATGCAATATTTATGCACTGTCTTCCTGCATTAAGAGGATTTGAAGTTACTAAAGATGTTATAGACGGAAAAAAAAGTATTGTGTTTGATCAAGCAGGCAATCGCCTTCAAATGCAGAAGGCCATTATTTTAAAATTGTTAAAACTTTAATTACAAAACTTTTTAAATCTATATTCTTAAGTTAAATTATGCAAAATAAAAATCTTGGAATAATTTTAATTATATTAACTTTAATAATCCTAGCTTTATTGTTTTTCTTTAAAGCGCAATTCCAAGATACTTTTGGTATTCATGCTACGCCAGAATGTATCCATGATGAGTCACAAGGACAGATATGCCCATATGAAAAACTTGTTGATATTCTTCCTTATTTTTATATTAGTGTAACTATTTTAGTTGTAATTACTTTGCTTGGTCTTTATTTAACGTTTTATAGTGATAAAGAAAAGAAAGTTATTCAAGAATATCAGGATAAAATTACTAAGAGATTGGAAGATGTTAAGAAAAAAGAAATTAAAGAAGACAAATTCAATTTTTTAATGACTGCACTAAACGAAAATGAACAAAAAGTAATTAAAGCTGTAAGAGAACAAGATGGGATAACACAGGCTACCTTAAGGATAAGAACTGATTTAAGCAAAACAAAATTAAGCTTTATTTTGGCTGATTTAGAGAAGAAAGGATTGATTACTAAGGTATCAAAGGGCAAAACAAACCAGATTTTCTTAAAGAAGGCCATTTAAGTCTTTCTAAACAATTCTGAACATAAGTTTAGTTAATAAAACAAAACTAAGTTCATTTAGCATGATCGTTTCATAGATAAGATATATCATGTAACTAGTTTTACTATTTCTAAAACAAATTATTAAGGAGGAAAAATGAAGAAAGAAAATATTGTAATCTATTTGATTATAGCAGCAGTTGTCTTGACTGCATTTAATCAATTTCAAATTTTAAAAGTAAATAGTTATTTAGAAAATAGTTACGCAGATGCGAGTGTAGGTTTAGCTACAGGAATTCAAAATGTAAATGCATTGAATGTTATTCCAAAAGGCATTCCAGACATTTATGGTAAAGAGCTTGGAATAAAATATGATGACGTAAGTATAAATAATTTACAGAAAACAGAATCTACAATAAATAAATTAGCTTTGTTTGATAATAACATAAATTTAGAAGGAGAGTTATTGCAGAGGTATATTGGAATAACTAATTCAATAAGTTGCGAATATTGTTGCGGTGCTCAAGCAATAACATTTTCTAACGGACAAGCTGCTTGTGGTTGTGCTCATAGTTATGCAATGAGGGGATTAGCCAAATATTTATTGACAAAACATCCTGAAATGAATGATGATGAGATTCTAAATGAACTTGGAAAATGGAAAACTTTGTTCTTTCCAGATTCGATAAATGCCAAAGCTTCTATTCTAAAAGAAAAAGGAATTGAACTTGATTATGTAAATTTAGCTTCTAATAAATATCGCGGAATAGAGCAAGGCAATACACAAGGAAACATGGTAGGAGGTTGTTAAAATGGAAAAAAATACTATTATAGCTGTTGCACTTGGTGTTTTGGTTTTAATATCAGTTGTACAGGCTATTCAGATTGTTAGTTTAAAGAATCGGGTTGTAGACAATGTGATTGGAAATGTTGTAAGTAATGGGGTAGGGGAAACATATGAAGAAATGATGGCTAGAATGCACCCAGATCAATATCAAGCATCTGCAAAAGTTTCTAGTCCATCTTCAAGTGGGCTAACAATGGTTGGAGGCTGTTAATGAATTTTAAAAAGTTATTAGCACTACTTCCTTCTTTATTTTTTTTAGAGGAAGTTAGTGCTCATTGTCCCTTATGTACTGGAGCCGTTGTAGCTGGTGCTATTGGAGCAAAATATCTTGGTTTAGATGTTCCCATATTAGGGATATTTATTGGAGCATTTGCAATTTCAACTGGATTATGGATTGCAAGGAAATTAAAAAATTATTTTAAATACCAGAATATATTAATTGTAACTTCTTCATTTTTTTTAACTGTAATTCCAAGCTTAGCGTTTGTTAAAGATATGACTTATATTTCTTTATTGAGCAGAATATTTTTTGTAAATAAATTGTTGGTTGGAAGCATAATTGGCGCATTAGTTACACTTTTAACTTATAGATTACATAATTATATTAAATTAAAACATGGAAGAGTTTTATTTCCTTATCAAGGAGTTGTATTAACAATTTTATTTTTAATTTTATCAAGTATTCCTGTTTATTTTATATTTAAATAATATGGAAAAAGAAATTCAAAGTTGGATGGAGAAAGTTAAAAGAAAAGAATTTGATTTAAGTAAACAAGAAGATCTTAGTATAGCTTTAATGAATTTGATTAGTTTAGAAGAACATTTTTATTTTTCTAGTATGAAAACAGGAAACAAAGCTTATCTTGATATGCTTAATTCAGTAAGGACATTAAGAAAAAGCTTACTTAAAAAAATTGTTAAGAATCCGAAGGGAGAAGAATGGTGCATAAGCAAACATTTACTTGCTTCCAGTATGCGTTTAATTGAAGTTGGAACAAAGGAATTGCAAGAAAACGAAAAAGAAGCTGAAATGTATTTTAAATCAGCTTTTGAGCTTTATTCATTATTTTTTGCTATAAATTTAAATATAATTGAAGTTAAAGAAATCAAAGAAGAGAAATCATTGTTTACAAGAAAAATTTCTGATATCATTAAAAAAATAGTTGATTGTTGTAAGGAATAAAATGGATTGCTGTAACACGGGCCATAAGCATAGTAAGCCAATAGAAAAAAAGATTGAAGTGAAGGAATTAGATAAAAATCATAAAAAAGAAAAATATCTTAATTATTTTAGCTCATTTTCAGGATTTTCAGGAATATTTAGTTCATATCAAGTTTGTCATTCAATATGTTTAGGAACAATAGCATTATTATCTTTAATTGGAATAACATTAACAGGATTACCATTTTTATTTTTACAAAAATTTGCTTTACCATTATGGACAATTGCATTAGCCTTATTTGCTGTAAGTATATTCATTTATATCAAGCATAAACATCATAAAATTAAAAATTTATTAATATTTAATTTTGGTGCAATTGTTGTAGGAATTCCATTTGAAAATTTAGCTTTTTTAAGGATATATTTTTTAGCGTTTGGATTTAGCATAATTATTTTTAGTTTGTATTTAATAGTCAAGAAAAGATTGGAGGTTAAATATGAACCTATTCAATAAAAAATGTGAGTATTGTAGAACTAAAATTGAAAAGGAAAAGGAAATTATAAGAGATGTTAAAGTTCTGGGTCATATCGGAACGTATCCCAAAAACTTTTGTTCTAATGAACATACAAATAAATATGAACAAGAACTGGAAGAATATCCAAAACAAGGAAATAAGAAAAGGGGTTGTTGTTAAATATGAAAAAATCTGAGAATATTTTATTATATGGATTATTGATTATTATAGTAATTGCCTTGATATTTAGCATAAGCACGTTTTTTAGTAAAAGTTATTCGCAAAGTGATTACAACAAATTTGTTTCTGCTGAAGGTGCTGATAAATGTAAAACACCTGAAGGATATAATAATCAACAATGGAAAGAGCACATGTCACATCACCCAGATAGATATAAAGAATGCTTAACTTAATTTACTTTGCAAACATTTTCTTTTGTTAAAATAAAAATACTAATTAAAAGTAATATTATTCCAAGTAGTTGTATTTCTAAACCTTTAAAAGGCAAGATTGCTAAAGTAAATGCTGTACTTAATCCGGGTATTAAAAAACTCAAAATTGTAAAGGAACAAACAGGACAACCAGCTGAAAACAAACTTAAGACAGAAGTAAAAATTCCAGTTCCAGACTCATTATTATATTTTCTAACCTCTTTAAATCTAAAGATTATTAATACTAAGTTTATTCCGAATAGTAAAGCCAATGTTAAAGTAAATAAAATGTTTAACCAGGGATAATACTTTATATAATAATTAAAAAACAAGTAAAAACCATTGAAGAAATAATAAATTAAATAAAACGATAATATTAAATAAGATATTCCAGAAATCAAAAATATTCTAAAATAATCTTTTTGTTTTAATAAATGTTTAATTTTTTTTAATCTCATATTAACTTACAATTATTTTTCCAAAACCCATTCCCATAGAACAAGAAAAACTAAATGTTCCTTTCTTATTTGGAGTAAAACTAATTACATTATCTCTATCTGTAACGAGTTTTCTAATACCAAAATCAGGAATAACAATGCTCTTCAAGCATCCTTTAACTTGATTTGTATCTACAACAATTTTAGCTGGAACATTATATTTTAAATTAATTGTATTTGGATAATAATTATAATTCTTCATTCCTAATTCAATTACTTGCCCATTTGAATTATCATTAGCACCAACTTCACCAATTACATTTGTATTAATGCTGTTCCCAGAAAAATAATTTCTTATCGAAACTAGCAGAAATACGCTTATTAATATTATTCCTATAATTCCGAGTAATTTTCCAGCTTGCATTTTATCCAAATAAAAATGATCTTGGTCCGTAAATCATTAAAAATGTTAACATTAATGTAATTATAAAGTTTACTGTGATAAATGGCAAGAATTCAAAACCATGATAATGTATGTCTGTTCTTTTTTTAACTTCTTCTTCATATATCATAATTGCTAATCCAACTATTATTACTACAATGCTAATCATTAAGATTGGAACAAAAATAGCTAAATTATCATTTAATGTCATGATACTTGTCATTGCACCCATTAATCCACCCATTAAACCGGCCATTATTCCTTCCATTATTCCCATTATCCCACAACAATTTCCAACATAACCCCCCACAATCATTCCAATAATTATTCCAGCTAAACTTCCAATAAACATTCCATTTGTTGCTCCCACGATTAACCCAATACTAAATCCGGAAGTCATTCCAATTGTCATTCCAACCATCATTCCAGTTGTGCATGAAAAAACATGTTTGTAAGCTTTGATATGCCATATGGCTACAGAATTAATTACTATACTAATAACTAAGAAGATTAAATAATAACCATACTTAGAAAAAAAATTAGGAATATTTTTAAAAAATCCATAGTATGCAATAATCTCAATTAAACTTAAAAAAATTAAAGTATAGAAAGCTGTTTTAATCATTGATTTTTCAATTTTAAAAATCATTTTACTAGAACTATGTCCGTGATGATGCTCTGTTTCACACTCATTACAATTTTCTTTATTATCTGTGTCCATGTTTTATCCCTTTTTTATATGAATCAGCACAATGACAACAGCAAAATGCTAATTTCTTACCATTTATTATTTCGTTATATTTACTATTATAAACTTCGCAACCGCAATGAACGCATTTGGTAATCTTTCTTTTTAAACTTTCTTGTATTACCTCATTAAACCTTGATAATGTTTCATTAACAAATTTGGTTCCAGATTCTGTTAAATTATATATTTTCTCACGTCCGAATTGCTTGTAATTGACTAGGTAGTTTTGCTTTAATTCTTTAAGAAATGGATAAACATGTGAAGCACTTATTTTTTTATCTAGTTTATTACTTAACTCTTTCATTAACCCATAACCTGTTTTCTCATTATTATTTAACAAAATTAAAGTGTGTAATTTAATGAAACTGTCTACCTTAACCATAAAATTAGGAATACAGAAAAGTTTATATAGTTTATCATTTTTCGATATATCAGAATTGGATATATACCTTAAAGGAGAAGAATAAAATGGTCTATTATAACATGTGGAATATGATGTATGGCTATGCTGGATTTAGCTGGTTTGGAATGTTATTTATGATATTATTTTGGGCAGCAATAATCTGGTTAATCATCTGGATAATACAACAAATAACTAAAGATAAAGAATCTAGTTTAGATATACTAGAGAAAAGATTTGCTCATGGTGAAATTAGTAAGAAACAATATTTAGAAATGAAGAAAACATTAAGGAGGTAAAATGGATAAACTTGATAGTAATGTAGTTGGATTAACATTGGCTAGTTTAAGTGCAATATTATATGCAATATGCGTGGTATTTTATTGGATTGCACCAAAAACAACATTAATTTACTTTAACTATTTATTCCATGGTGTTGAATTAAGTAATATAGCAAAACAAATAGTATTTACAGATGCTTTAATTGGATTAGTGCTAATGTCTGCTTCAGCTTATTTAGTTGGAATATTATTTGCTAATTTATACAATTACTTTAATAAAAAATATTAATTTGGAGGAAAAATGGAAAAGAATATTGGTAATATAGATAGAGGAGTAAGATTTGTAGCTGGAATAATATTATTTTATTTAGCATTTACATTAGATAATAAAATTTTAGTAATTATATTATCAGCTTTAGGTGCAATTTCAATCTTAGAAAGTTTTACAGGATTTTGTGGGCTATATAAATTGTTTAATATAAACACAGGAGGTAAATAAAATGGTTTTTGGTTTATTTAATAAATTAGTAGACCCGATATGTGGAATGAAAGTAAGTAAGGATTCCCAACATAAAAGTGAATATAAAGGCAAAACATATTATTTTTGTGCTTTAAATTGTAAACAAACATTTGATAAAAACCCTGAAAAATATGCAAAATAAACTTCAGTTAAATGTTAAAGGAATGCATTGTGCTAGTTGCGTGCTTAAAGTAGAGAAAGCTATAAAGAAAATTCAAAATGTTAAGGAAGCAAATGTCAATCTAGCAACTGAAAAGGCAACAATTTCTTATGAAAATAATATAGATTTAGAAAAAGTAAAGAAAGAAGTAGAGAAAGTTGGTTATGATATCGAATTACCAGAAGAGCATAATAAACATGAAATGCACGGAATGCAAATGGAAGGACATGATCATGCTGCAATGGTTAAAGAACAAGAACTAAAAAATTTAAAAAATAAATTTATTATTTCTGCAATTCTTTCTGTTTTGATATTAATTGGAACATATCAAGATTATTTAGGATTAACTTTTATTCCTCGTACTTCAATGTTTATTATCTTGCTTCTACTTACAATTCCTGTTCAATATTATACTGGATTAATGTTTCATAAAGCAGCTTTCAAGGGTTTAAAACATTTTAATTTTGATATGGATTCTTTAGTAAGTATAGGAACAAATGCTGCTTTTATATACAGCTTGTTTGTGATAATATTTCCAGGATTATTTACTGGAACTAGCTTAAAAGCAGATGTTTATTTTGATACTGCTGCAATTATAATAACTTTAATCATTTTAGGAAGGTATTTAGAATCTAAAGCTCGTTCTCGTACTTCAGCTGCAATAAAGAAATTAATCGGATTACAGGCTAAAACTGCAACTGTGATTCGTAATAATAAAGAAATTAAAATCCCAATTGAAGAAGTTAAAATTAATGATATCTTATTAATAAAGCCGGGAGAAAAAATTCCTACAGATGGATTGGTTACATGGGGTTATTCTAGTGTAGATGAAAGCATGATTACTGGTGAAAGTATTCCTGTTGAAAAAAATGTAAAAGATATTGTTATCGGCGGAACAATAAATAAAAATGGTGTATTAAAAATTAAAACTACTAAAATTGGCAAAGACACCATGCTTGCACAAATAATTAAATTAGTTGAAGAAGCTCAAGGTAGTAAAGCACCAATTCAAAGACTAGCAGATAAGATCGCAAGTATTTTCGTTCCAATCGTTGTTATTATAGCAATATTAACTTTTATAATCTGGTATTTTTTTGGTCCAGATCCAAGATTTAATTTTGCCTTGCTAAATTTTGTTGCAGTTTTAATTATAGCCTGTCCTTGCGCAATGGGTTTAGCAACTCCTACAGCTATAATGGTTGGAACTGGAAAAGGTGCTGAGAATGGAATATTAATTAAAAATGCAGAATCTTTAGAAATAGCACATAAAGTTAATACAATAATCTTTGATAAAACAGGAACATTAACAAAAGGAAAACCAGAAGTTACCAATATTGTAGCATTAAATAATTTTAAAGAAAAAGATGTTTTATTTTACTCAGCGATTGCAGAAAAGAATTCAGAACACCCATTAGCAGAATCTATTATTAATTATGCCAAGAAATTAAAATTGAAAATTCCAAATCCGAGTAAATTTGAGAATATTCCGGGACATGGCATTAAAGCTTATTTCCGCGGTAAATTAATTTTGAATGGAAATAGAAGATTAATGAAATTAAATAAAATTAATATTTCTCATTATGAAGATTTATTAACCAAGTTTGAAGATGAAGGTAAAACAGCAATGCTAATAAGTATAAATAAAAAAATTGCAGGAATAATAGCAGTTGCAGACATACTAAAAGAAAATTCTAAACAAGCTGTAGAAGAATTACAAAATTTAGGAAAAGAAGTAGTAATGATAACAGGAGATAATGAAAGAACTGGAAAAGCTATTGCAAAACAACTTGGAATAAATAAAATTTTAGCAAATGTATTACCACATGAAAAAGCGATTGAGGTAAAAAAATTACAAGCTCAGGGTAAAGTTGTAGCATTTGTAGGTGATGGTATAAACGATGCACCAGCTTTAGCACAAGCTGATCTTGGGATTGCTATTGGCTCAGGAACAGATGTAGCATTGGAAAGTGGAAGTATTGTTTTAGTTAAAAGTGATTTAAGAGACGTTGTAAAAGCTATGAAATTAAGCAAATTTACATTAAGAAAGATAAAACAAAATTTATTCTGGGCATTTGTTTATAATATAGCAGGGATTCCAATTGCAGCAGGAATTTTATACCCCTTTTTTGGATTTTTACTTGATCCTATGATCGCGGCTGCAGCAATGGCATTTAGTTCTGTAAGTGTTGTGAGCAATTCATTATTAATGAAAAACTATAAATTATGATAAAAAATAAATTATATCAATGCAAGAAATGTAAATTTTATTACAAAGATAAAGAATTAGCTAAAGAATGCTATGAATATTGTAAAGCACATAAATCTTGCGATTTAACTATAACAAAAAATGCAGTTAAATAAATTATTAAAAATTTTATTTGTAATCAGTTTAGTTTTATTAATAGTAACTTTAAATTTTAAATTACTTGCTTTAAACTTTAATTATTATCAAAAGGAATTTAGTAAATTAAATGTTTATGATAAAATTCCTGAAGCTGATAAATTTTCATTAAATTTAATTAATTATTATAAAGATAAAGAAGAATTGAGTAATTTTTTTAATGAGAAAGAAAAATTGCATTTAAATGATATAAAAGAATTAATAAGAAAAGGAAATTTATTATTTTATTTAAGTTTAATTTTAGTTATTTTATTCTTAATTTATTTTATTTATACCAAGAATTACAAAGCAATTTACTCTTCATTTTTAATCTCTTCTTTGATATTAATAATCTTCATTTTAGTAATATTCTTGACAAATTTTCAAGATTTATTTACAAAATTTCATTTACTTATCTTTAATAATGATTTGTGGTTATTAAATCCAGAAACTGATAATTTAATTAATCTATTTCCATTACAATTCTTTTATGATATTTATATTAAAGCAGGAGTAAATATACTGATTTCAGCCTTTATTTTAATTATCTTAAGCTTAGTAATAAGATTTAAAAGTAAACAAAAGATTTTTAAATAAAGAGATTTTGCTAAATACGATTAAGGGGGTTAAAAAATGGAAGAAACACAAAAACAAGATGAAAAAGTTACTTTAGAATTTACTAAAACAACTTTATGGCAGATAATTTCTGGTGTTTTCGCTGTATTGCTTGTTGTAAGCATATTTACAAGCGGGTTTGGTTTTGGAAGCGGAAATGAAGGTACAGGTGCAGTTGTTGTAAATAATAATAATTTAGGGAATCAACCTACAATTCCTACAGGACCAGTTGATGTAAGTGCAGATGATGATCCTGCTTTAGGTGATAAAAATGCTCCCGTAACTATAATAGAATTTTCAGATTTTCAATGTCCTTTTTGTTCAAGATTTAGAGAACAAACATTTGACCAGATAAAGACAAATTATATTGATACTGGAAAAGTAAGATTTGTTTACAGAGACTTTCCATTAAGTAGTATACATCCAATGGCACAAAAAGGAGCTGAAGCTGCTGAATGTGCTGATGAACAAGGAAAATTCTGGGAATATCATGATTTATTATTCCAGAAACAAACTGAATGGGCTAGCGTTGGTGTAAGTAAATTTAAGGATTATGCAAAAGATATTGGTTTAGATTCAAGTAAATTTGATGATTGCTTAGATTCAAGTAAATATCAACAAGAAGTAAGTAAAGACTTGAATGATGGTTCTGCTGCGGGTGTACAAGGAACTCCAGCATTCTTTATTAATGGACAATTATTATCCGGAGCACAACCATTTACAGCATTTCAAGCAGCAATTGAACAAGCTCTAAAATCTTAATTTATTTTTTCTTTTTTTATTATGGAAAACTTGACAAGAGAGGAACGTGAAAGATTACACGAACAAGAAAAACTTAATTTAATTGATGAAGAAAAATCTAAAAAATTAAGGAAAAAAGTTATATTCTATTTAATCATATCAATTATAATTATTGGAATTGCTTATTTTGGGATTTCAAGCAGTTTAAAACCAGGACAATATGATGATTTTGCAAAATGTCTAACTGAAAAAGGAACGTTATTCTACGGTAGCTTCCAATGTAGTCATTGTATTGAACAAAAAAAATTATTTGGTAATTCTATAAAATATATTGCTTATGTTGAATGTGGTCCTTTAGGTGGGCCTCAAAATCAAATATGTCAAGATGCTAAAATAGCAGGATATCCGACGTGGAAAATTGGAAATAATTTCATTGAAGGAGTTCAATCTTTGGAAGACTTGGCACAGGAATCTGGATGTAATTTAAACAGTTAAATTTATAAAAAGAAAAATTTTTAATGATTTTAGAGGTTTTGATATGAAAAAAATTTATTTATTATTAATATTAATCATCGTGTTATTTATCGCAGGTTGTGGTTTAAGTAATCAAGGTACAGGAAATGTAGTTAAAGAAATTCCACCAGCAAATACAATTGAATTCACTAATGGTGGTCTTAACCCATCTGACTTAATAATTAATCAAGGAGATAAAATTACATGGTTAAATAAAGATGATAGTGGCACTGAATATTGGCCAGCTTCCGCGATGCACCCAACACATACCGTTTATCCTGGATCAGATATAAAGAAATGTGGAACAAGTGAAGAAAAAAACATATTTGATTTATGTCGTGGATTAAAACAAGGTGAAAGCTTCTCGTTTACATTTAATGAGAAGGGAATATGGGGTTACCACGATCATCTAAATCCAAAATTACACGGAAAAATAACAGTGAACTAAAATGAATAAAGTTTCCTTTTTTTTACGTTTTGGGATTGCGTTTAGTTTTTTATATGCAGCTGTTTCTTCTTTTTTAAATCCTAATGCTTGGATTGGATTTTTCCCTATTTTCTTAAAAGATTTAATTCCCAATGATATATTATTAATTCTTTTTTCTATATTTGAAATTATTCTTGCATTATGGTTAATTTCTAATAAAGCAATTTTTTATGCTTCAATATTAGCTTCGTTCACTCTTTTAGGAATAATTATTTTTAATTTTAGCAGTTTTGATATTGTTTTTAGAGATGTTACAATATTATTTGCTGCGATAGCATTGGCTTTTTTAAGTAAATAATTAAAGGAAAAGTTTATATATTAGTATCGGTTATCCAATATTAAAATTTAATGAGGAAAAATGGTACAACCAAACGTTACAATTTATATGACTAATCATTGTCCTTGGTGTCATAAAACAATTGAATTATTTAATGAAAAAGGAATTAAATTTAAACAGATTTATGTTGATGAAGACCATAAAGCAGCCCAGGAAATGATTAAAAAAAGCGGTCAAATGGGCGTTCCTGTAATTGAAATTGGGAAAGATATCGTTGTTGGGTATGATATTGCTGCTTTTAAAAAATTATTAAAGTTTAATTAAAATTTGAGGTGTAAAATGGGTGATGATGAACCAGGTTACGGCCATAGGAAAACTAAAAGAGATAAAAAAATGAAGAGAATGTTTAGAGTCTACAAAAAAGGCGGAAAAGAACGTACAATGAATTATTAAATTTTAATTAATTTTATATATTATTTATTTTACCTCTTCTAATTTCTCAAATCTTTTATAAATTGATAAGAATATCTCTTCTAAATCATTCAAATTTTTAGTTATTTGATTTGAGATTATTATTGTAGTTTCGAAAATTTTTTGAATGTCTTCTTCAAAGAATGAAGTGGTTATGAACCACCAAAGATCTTTAATAGACTTCTCAATTTCATTAACTAAATCATATGGTTTATATGCTAGATTACCATCAATTATGGTATTAGCTTTATCATATTCTCTTATCACATCTTTTATAACTTCAAATTCTTCAATAAATGAACCATTCGTAAATATATTTATTATATTATTTAACTCTTCTTTTAAAATTTTACAAATTTCTTCTTGGTTATATTTATTACTATCCTCTTTAAATATACCAATTACTTTATTTAGATTAATAAATCTTTTTTTTAACTCTCTAATCTCTGACACTGTATTAACTATTAAATTGAATATATTTTCTTTCTTAATTAGCTCATCGCCCATTTTTTTATCCTAAAATTTATTCCATTGTCATTCTAGCATCAACTACAAAAGCACCTTTGTCACTTAAAATTAATGGATTAATATCCAATTCTAAAATATTTGGATTTTTCTGCAGTATTTCATTGACTTTTAAAATTGTATTTATCATTTGTTTGAAACTTTTTTCTTGTTTTATCTCATTATAAATATTAGTTTCCTGAATCATATCATTTACATCTTTTTCATCTACAGGCAATATTCTTAAACTAAAATCTTTTGAGGTTTCTGTATAAATTCCCCCTTTACCAAATAATATTATCTGTCCAAACACCTGATCTTTTTTTGAACCAATAATAACTTCTTTTCCAGAAATATAGCTTTGTACTAATATTCCTTCTAGTTTTAGTTTCTTAACTTTGCTTATTTTTAATAAATCATTATAATTAATGTTAAGTTCTTGCTCGTTATTTATTATCCTAACTCCGTTAATAGCGCTTTTATGCAATGCTTGATCTGAGACAATTTTAATGACTATAGGATATTTGTATTTTTTAGCAAATTCTTGTACTTCTTTTATGTTTTTTGTTAATTTACTATTATTTACCCTTAGGTATTTGCTTAGAAATTCCTCTGTTTTAGCTTCATTATATATTTTCATAAAAGTAGACCTAATTACCTCTTTTTTCATGAATTAACATTATAATATATAATATATTACAAATATTTAAATATATCTAATGCTTTTTTAGTAAAGAAAATGGATCTAAGTAAGTTCTTTAAGGCCAAAAATATAGCTATTGTTGGTGTTTCAAGAGATAGTAAAAAGACAGGGCACGTTATTTTTCGTAATCTAATAGATGGTAATTTTCAGGGTAATATATTCTTAGTAAACCCAAATGCTTATCAAATTCTAAATAAACGTGTTTACAAGTCTTTAAATGAAATTCCAGATGAAATTGAGCTTGCTATTATTGCCTTGCCTGCTAAATTAGTTCCACATGTTTTAAAGGACTGTGGAAAAAAGAAAATTCAGCATGTTATTATTATCAGTTCTGGATTTAAAGAAAGTGGAGATGAAAAACTTGAAAATGAAGTTAAGTTATTATTGGAAAAGTTTAAGATTAAATGCATTGGTGTTAATTCACTTGGTGTTTTTGATTCATTCACAAGATTAGATACATTATTTATTCCAAGATATAGATTAAAACGTCCTAAACAAGGAGGTATATCTCTTATTTCACAATCAGGTTCTGTTGGTGCTTCTTTATTGGATTTTATTACCAGCAATAATTATGGAATTGCAAAGTTTGTAAGTTATGGTAATGCAACTAATGTAGATGAAAGTGATATTTTAGAATATTTGGGTGAAGATAAAGAAACAAAAGTGATTTGCATGTATTTACAAGGGTTAAGAGATGGACAAAAATTTATTAAAATAGCAAAAAAAGTTTCTAAGATAAAACCAGTTGTAATTTTTAAATCTAGCATTTCAGAAGAATCTAAAAATGCCACAATTTCTCATACAGCAAGTTTGGCAGGTGAAGCAGAAGTTTATTATGCAGCATTTAAGCAGTGTAATCTAATTAATGCAAGCTCATTACAGGAAATGTTTGATTTTGCAAGAATTATGGAAAAATCAATTCCTAGCAAAGGTGAAAAAATACAGGTAATAACTAATGGGGGAGGTTATGGTATTTTAAGCATTGATGCAATAATAAAAAATAATTTAAAATTAGCTCAGTTAAATAAAAAAACAGTTACATTATTAAAAAAAGAATTACATACTTTAACAAATATTAGTAATCCAATTGATCTGCCTGCAAATGCAACTTCTTTAGATTATAAAAAAGCAATTGAAGCTTGTTTGAATGATAATAATTGTGAGATATTATTGTTAAATATTCTTTATCAGATTCCTTTACTTGAATTAGATATTATAGATATTATTAGTGATTTAAATAATTTAAAGAAAAAACCAATTATTGTGGTTGCAACTGGCGGGGAATTTGTTGATAATTTACGCAGATCATTAGAAGATAATAATATTCCTGTTTTTACATTTCCTGAAGAAGCTGTAAAATCTATTCGAGCTTTAACTGATTATTATTCTAAAAAATGAGTTATATTATTAATCCTTCAATTTCTTTTAATTTTTTAGGATTCAAACTAACCTCTAAACCA
>JBBSZT010000011.1:0-1642 GCA_038044585.1 Nanobdellota archaeon | reverse complement strand
ATGATTTCATAAAGGAACGATAAAATTACTCCTTTATAAAGGTAACGTTAATAAAATTTAATTTTCTTAAAAGATTAACGCTGGAGCGAGGATTTGAACCTCGATGTCCAAAGGACCGCAGTTTTCCTGATAGTTTCGAGATACAGCCTAAAAAGTCTGCTGCACTACCAGATTATGCGACTCCAGCAATAGACTTATAAAATTTATTGAAGTTAAAAAGTTTATGGATTTAAAATATCATCTTTTATCTTGTATAATCTTAACTTTAATACTTTATCCTTTCTTTAATTATTATTCTCTTTTAGTTTTTATCTTTGGATTTTTTATTGATTCAGACCATTATTTATATGATATCATAAAGACACGAAATTTAAGCATCATTAATTCTTACAAAGTTCATATGAATGAAGAAAGGGTAGCAAAAGACCAACTTCATATCTTTCATACAATTGAGTTTATTATTTCATTTTTATTATTAACATTAATCTCAAGAAACATTTATTTAATTTTGCTAAGCATCGGATTATTGGTTCATTTAATTCTAGATATGATTAATATGATTTATTCAACTATAAATAATATTGAGTTTAAGCAAACTCGCGCTTTATCGCTAATTCTCTGGATTAATAGAAATTTATAATTTTTCTTTTAATATTGATTTCAAAAAAGTGATAAATAAAATTAATATTAAAGGTCCGAAGAATAACCCTATAAAACCCATTAATGTTATTCCACCAAATACCCCTAAAACAATTAAAGCCGGATGAATGCTAGATTTTTTTTCTATAAATTTTAGTTTTAATAATGCTTCTGTTCCGCTTATAAATATAAATCCATAAATTAATATTCCAATCCCATTAAAAGTATCTCCTTGCAATAATTTTAATATTCCTGCAACACCCCAGATAACTGAAGTCCCTACTCCGGGTAGAATTGTAAGGATCATCATTATAATACCCCAAAATATCGGTGAATCTATTTTAAAAATATAAAAACCTAATGTTCCTATTACTCCTTCAATTATACCGGTAAGAATTAATCCATATACCATAGCATACATTACATTCTTAAATTCATTAACAACATGATTTTTATGTTTTTCATCTAAGGGTATTCTCTTTTTTATTTCTTGAACAAATCTTTCTCCATCCCTTAAAAAATAATAAAACAAAAACATAGTAACAAAAAGGTGAATTAAAAATTTTGGAATTGTAAATGCGATGTTTGAAGCTTCATTTAAGATATATTGCATAATCTTGTTTAATACATTACTAATTTCAGGGTTCAATTGTAGTTCATTGGTTCTTATATAGGAATATAATGGCAAGGCTTCTTTTACTAGTGAGTTTATTATAAAAAAAGTTGGGATAACAATTATAATTATTAATAAAAGCAGTATAATTAGTGCTGAAATTGATTTATTTTTTATATAATTATTTAATCGTTTGTATAGCGGAAAGAACAAATATGATAATACGATGCTTGTTAATAATGAAGCTATGTAAGACTTAACAACTAAAAATGCTAAAATCATAATCACTAAAAAAACTCCAATGAAAAGGTACTTGGAATTTTTTATTAAAATATTGTCTTTCATCATATAATAATAAGGAAAATTGTTTATAAATGTTATGAAAGTAAA
>JBBSZT010000010.1:0-2363 GCA_038044585.1 Nanobdellota archaeon | reverse complement strand
AAAAGAAAATGTCATAAAAGAAAGGTTGTACCCTGATTTAACCGAGATAGAGATAAAGGAAGCTGTTAATAATGACACTATTGGAAACTTCATAACAAACCATTGGTCAATGTTTTCAAATTATAAGGCAAAAGATAGTTCTGAATATAAAAGAGCATTGGAAATTTTTTCCCCATCACAGCAAAGAGAAATAAGTAAATTAGGATTGATAGATTGTGTTGCTGTAGAATATAAAGATTAAATTTGGAAGAAATATGATACAAGAATATTTTTTACTCGCAATCAATAGTATTTTTCACAGAAAATTAAGGTCTTGGTTGACTATAATAGGAATAATTATAGGTGTAGCTGCAATTATTTCCTTAATTACAATCTCTAGGGGATTAGAAAATTCAATTACTTCTCAATTTGAACAATTTGGAGCCAACCGTATTTTAATATCTGCTAAAGGTTTTCAAGGACCTGGAACAGCTTCACAGGGATTAACAACAAAAGATGTAGATACCATCAAAAAAATTTCAGGTTTTAAATATGTAATTCCCCTGATAATAAGATCAAGTGAGGTAAAATCTGGAAAAGAAACTGGCTTTACACTTATTTATGCAATCCCTTCTGAAAACGTTGAAAGTTATTTTACTGATTCGGGGATAAAGTTACAGACAGGCAGACTGATTAAATCTGATGATAAATATTCTGCAATAATCGGAGCAAGAGTTGCAAAGGAAATGTTTTCAAAAGAATTGAGAATCGGCAATAAAATCCAAATTGGGAAACAAGATTTTAAAATAGTTGGAATATTAGAAGAAATAGGGAATTCGCAGGATGATAATCAAATTGGTATACCATTGGATTCAGCAAGAGAAATTTTTAATGATCAGGATAATGTTGATTCAATAATTGCTCAGGCTAAATCAGATGCTGATGTTCCGTCATTGCAAAAGAGAATTGAGAAAGAATTAAAGCAAAAACGAGACGATACAAACTTTCAGGTCAGGACTGCTTCCCAGATTCTAGAACAAATTAATAATGTTCTTGGAATTGTTCAGATTGTTTTAGTTGGAATAGCTGCTATTTCATTAATCGTTGGTGCAATAGGAATAATGAATTCCATGTATACAAGCGTATTAGAAAGAACAAAAGATATTGGGGTTATGAAAGCTGTGGGTGCAAGAAATTCAGATATTATGGGAATATTCTTAATTGAGTCTGGATTAATGGGCCTTGTAGGTGGAATTTTTGGAACAGCACTTGGTACAGCAGTGGCATTAATTGTTGGAAAGATTTCTTTACAGGCAGGATTTTTATTAATCATTAAAATAGAATTTAGTTTATTATTATTTGGATTGTTATTTGCATTCTTTATGGGAATGATTTCGGGAGCATTGCCTGCATATCAAGCATCTAAGCTTAGACCAGTTGATGCATTGAGGTATGAATAAAATGGGAAAAAATGAATCATATGGAGTTCCTTTCAATCGGGAGATAGGAAGAGTTTTTTTGGATAAAAATATAAGTGCATTCTCTCTTGTAAATTCAACTTATGATTTAATTAATAAAAAAATAATAGAAAAACCACTTGTTGTAGAACTTTATGAAAAACACAATGAATTAAGCATTCTAAATATTGGCTGTGGGGGTTGTGGAGATATCCCCCTCTTAGAGGAAATTATAATTAAGACTTTAGAAGATAATGGCATTAATAATCCAAAAGTCAAGATTTTAAATATAGATCATAATAAAGATTTAGTTTTAAGAGTTAAAAATGCAGAATTTAATTACTTCAGATATTTTGATATAATGGAAGGTCAGAGAAATGTTCTTTCAAATTCTACAAAACTTATTGATGATTACATAAACAAAAGTTTTTATGAAAATGGTGAGAAAGAAGTAAATATCGGTCATGTTGTGGGAAATTTTAATAAAAATCTTAAAAGTTTTTTAATGAAAAAAAAAGTAGCACAGAGAATTAATATTGAAGAAGGGAACGCGTTAAATTTAAATTATCCTAATCAGTTTTTTAACGTAATTTTAATTCATTTTTTATTGCAACATCTGGATGAAGAACGAAAACTTTCATGTGTTAAGGAAGCAATAAGGTTAACTAAAAGAAATGGAATTATCTTTCCAAATTATGGTATTTATAGAAGAAAATTAATTGGTGTTGAAAGAATATCAGATAAATTGATTTCAGTTTTGGAAAATAATAATTTATCTAGTAAATTTAAATTGCTTGGCTATGAAAGAGATCGTGGGTTTGGTAATATAGAAATATGCTATGATAATATAATGGAATATTCAAATTTAAATAAATTTATTAATCTAGTTGAACGTTTAACTTTAGATTGGGAAAGATTAGATTAACC
>JBBSZT010000009.1:0-2271 GCA_038044585.1 Nanobdellota archaeon | reverse complement strand
TTAGCACAATTAATAACATTTTTAGATTTAGTTTTGTAAAAATTAATTGGTCTTATTATTTTCTGAACATCTTTTAGTTTAGAACTTGCAAGTTTTTGTATAGTATTATATTTTTTAAATAATTCCGTTGCTACAGGAATTGTTTTTTCATCTCTTGTTCTTGCACTCATTATCGTAGAGATTAAAGTTTGCCATTCTTCATTCCACGATTCAGCAGCTAACCTCATCTTAGAACTTCTTTTATCTAATTCTTCTAATTGTTTTATAATCTTAGGCATTTCAATTCATCGTTGACATAATTATTTTATTTCCTTTTTTTCCCATTTCCATTTGTTTTAAAACAGATAAATTTAATTTCACTTTTTCTGAAAATTCCTGCTTTAATTTATTCTCAAGATTAGAATTATTATCCGAAATTGTAGATATATAAGCATTTTCAATTATTGATAAGAAACTAATAAAATCCATTATTCCAGACATACCTTTCCTAACATTATAATAATAATTAAATTCTTCTTCAAATAGTTTTAATTTATTTATACCAAGATTTAAATCTAGATATCCTAAAACAACCAAACCCTCAAGATAATTATAATCTACCATAATCTAACTAATTTAAAAAACTATTTAAATACTTCTCCTGTTTCTCGGCTCCAGAATAATAAATCTAGCTCATCCATTGGAATATTAACTTTGTTGCTAAAATCAACAAATTTTTGTTCAATTTCAAAATATTTTTTAGGAGTTAATACACCCGGTATTTCACTTATAACATTTAATTTATCTAGATTTTTTAAAATATGCCTGTCTAAAATAGCAATATTTCTATGACCAATATTTCTAAGAAAATGACTTGCTTCTTTGTAACCATAACCTTTGACATTTTTAACTAGGAATTCTCTTAATTCCCTAGAATCTTTGATTTCTTCTAGTTTTTCTTTAATTAAAGACCATTTATTCTTTAATTCCAATAGATATTTGCTCTTATTAATATGAAATCTTATTCTATCTGTTAAATAATCTACAGGATTAATATTTTTATTTTCAAAATCATTTTCTTTTAGTAACAAAATAGCTTTCCAGCAGGATTTAGCAGAACTTTGAGGTGTTAATATACAAAAACAAGCTTCATAAAAATAATCCTCTTTTTTAACTTTAGAAAAATCTTCTAGTCTTTTCTTGATAATATCTTTTCTTTTATTATATTCTTCTTCTAAGTTCATAACCTTAACTAGAAATAAAGATATAAAAATCTAAGCATTTTTTAATAATTCTATTGGTTTGCGTTCATCATAACCAGATTGTGCTTCATGCCAGTATTTTATTCTTTTCTCACCAAGCTGCCAGCATAAGAATATTTCATTTTCATCATGCAAAGCATAAAAATCAACTAGTCCAAAATTTAAATCCTTAACAATAACCCCATAATTCAAAACTTCTTCTAATAAAGTATAGAACTGGTAATATAGTTTATGGGTATTTTTTCTAGAATTTATTTCATTTCCTATGAAATCAAATTCATCTTCATAATTTATCTCAATCTTGCCCATTAAATTAATTGCCTTGCTTAATCTGATAAGATTTCTTATTCTAATTGTCAAAGCTGGTATTAATCTTTCAGCTTCTTCTAGCGTAAAATACCTCTTTTTCATAATTATGATAATTGATTACCAGGCAGCTAATAAATTGATATTTGCTGATTGTGTTTTTATAATCTCTGCTTATTTATAAGTCTTTGTTTTTAAATTTTGCATCTTGGTATATTTGTAGAATAAAACTGAATTAAATTATAAGAATTTAGCTCGCCTTGAAACTGTATCAATGGTATAAATAAATAAAAACGTCCATTATCTTTAATTTTCATTTCTTCAACAATTTTTGAAAATTCTATATTAGCATTGCTTACTAGTTCCTCAATATTTCTTGCTGTTATTTCTTTTGGTTTGCTTAGAACAGTAAATTCTTCTGGATTTATCTTAAAATAATTATTTATAATCGATTTTCCATCATTTAATGCGAAGGAATTTGCTTTCTCGTCATATAATATTAATAAACAATCCATAAGGATGATAAAATAAATAACTTTTTAAAATTATTTATAATAAGTTTCTTTCAATAATAAAGCATCTTTCTCAACATTCGGACTTTCACAAACCACAATACCTTTTAATTTAAATTCTTTCCAGACTTTAACTAAATCTTTATAATTAAAATCGCTTTCTTGTAAATTAAGATGATTTTTTTCACCTTTTTCAGAATAATTAATGCCTT
>JBBSZT010000008.1:0-1766 GCA_038044585.1 Nanobdellota archaeon | reverse complement strand
ATGGTATTGAAATTAGTTCTGGAGGACAAAGAGTACATATTCCTGAAATTTTAGTAAAGAACTTAAAAGATAAAGGGCTTAATCCTAAAAATTTTGAGTTTTATGTGAATAGTTTTAAATTTGGTTCGCCCATCCACTCGGGCTGGTCCATCGGTCTTGAACGTTTTACTATGGCACTTTTAAAATTAGATAATATAAGAGAGGCTTGTCTTTATCCCCGCGATAGAGAAAGAATTAGTCCGTAAAAAATGTTAAAATACCCTCATTAAATTAATAGAAAAATCAAAAGATTTAAATATGTAAAAATTTACACATATATGTAAAATGTTACACAATAAGTATTTTCAGATTTTAGAGAAATTTACAGGAAATTATAATAGGGAGATTTATGGAAGGCAACTCATAAATAAAACAAATTTGAGCCAAAAAAATATAGCATTGGTTTTGCAAGATTTAGAGAATTTGTCTATCTTAAAATCCAAAGTTATGGGAAAAATGAAATTTTATTCTTTAAATCTTTCATACCAGAGCATAAAAGATATTTTAATAATGATAGAATTAATAAAAAAAACAGAGTTTTTATCTAAATATATAAAATTAGCCAGCATATTCAAGGAAGATTCAAGAATCGTTGGAATTTTTGGAAGTTATGCCAAGGAAACACAAACAAAATTTTCTGATTTGGATGTTTTTATTGTGGGCAGTAAAACCAAAAATGATTATGAAGAAAAAGGCAAAGTTTTTGATGTTAATGTCAGCATAAAATATTTTAAAGAAAATGAGTTTTTAAATCTTTTAAAGAAAAAGAATAATCTAATTAAAGAAATAATTGAAAATCATATTATTCTATTTAACACTGAAAAATTCGTTAATCTAATCTGGAGAGATTATTATGGTTACAGTTGAATGGTGCCTAAAAAGTAAAAATGGAATTAAGATTATTGAGCCAAACATTAATATGTCTAATTCCTATTTGAATATGGCTGAAGATTCTATTAAAGTTTTAAACAATATAAAAGACAGCAAAATATGGATTGCAACAACCAGTTATTATATCTTTTATTATTCGCTCTACTCTTTAATGCTAAGAATTGGTGTAAAATGCGAGATTCATTCTTGTTCTTTGGAGTTCATGAAACAATATTTAAATGAATTTTATAATCAAAAAGATATGGAAATGATAAATAAAGCATTTGGCAATAGAAGTGATTTACAGTATTATGCAGATAGACCTGTTGATGATACTTCAATAAGTGAGGTTAAATTATATTCAAAAGATTTTTTTGTCAAAACTAAATTAATTATATCGAGGATAAAAGAAAATGAAATAAATATTATAAGAGAAAAACTAAGAAAATTAAAATGACCTATAAACTTTCACCATCATCAATGAATTTAATAGAAGATTGCCCAAGATGCTTTTATCTACAAATTGTTAAAAAAGTTTCAAGACCTTCCGGTATATTTCCAAGTTTGCCTTCTGGTGTTGATAGAATGCTTAAGGAACATTTTGATAGATTTAGAGATAATGATAGATTACCACCAGAATTAAAGGAACTTAAAGATATAAAATTATTTCAGGATAAGGAATTATTGAAGAAATGGAGAAATAATTTTAAAGGGATTGAGTATTATGATAAGGAAAATGATGTTTTATTGCATGGGGCAGTTGATAATATATTAAGCAAGGATAATAAGTTAATTGTTATTGATTATAAGACAAGGGGATTTGCTTTAAAAGAAGATACTGCTCATCATTATCAAGA
>JBBSZT010000007.1:12367-13531 GCA_038044585.1 Nanobdellota archaeon | reverse complement strand
TTTAAGAAACTAACCGATATTATTCAAGATCAAATACCTAATATAAAAATTAAGACTATAGAACCTCCTGAATTTCATAAAAATGTTGGGATAATAGATTTTGTTTGTGATAATTCAGATTTAAAAGAACTTGGCTGGACTCCTAAAATTTCATTAGAAGAAGGAATAAAAAGAACAATTGAATTTTATCGTGGTCGTAATAATCAGATATAACTCTTATTTTAAGAAAAAAATAAAATTATATTATAATAAATTTTAGATTTAAAAATGATTAAAAAGTAAATTTATCATTTATAATATATCACTGAAAGATTCGTATACCGTACTTTTGAAATACCCAATATGATAATGATTCCTACCATCATCCGTTTTTGAAAGCCCAAGTTCTACTTCTTCTTGTTTATTATCTTTAGCCTCGCTAGCTGCAACATAAAAAATAAGGTTATCGGGACTTTCCAATAAACTTGTACAAATAACTTTACCTTCTAAACAAACTCCTACATTTAGACTATCAAAACCAACAACTGATGTTAACTTACCAGAAACTTTACACTTTCCATTTTTTTCTAAGTTTTCCAAATCACTAATTTTACATAAAGGTAACTTTCTCCAAAAATCTAGACGACTTTCATTCTTAACCATTTTAATCAATATGCAATAATATAAAAATCTTTATAAACCTTTCTATTTTTACCTTTTTTAAGTGGTTACTTTTCAAATAAACTCACAATCATTCCTAAACCATATGAAAAGTGTATTAAGAAAAAAATAAATGGTAAAAAAAGTAAAAATAATATATTTTTCTTTAATGCAATATAAATTCCTAAAATAATATCAATAATTAAATGTAATTTTATTGGCAAGAAAAAACCTTTTGAGATTAACAACAAAAATGGCAAAGCTATAATATACAAAGTAAATATTGCTGGGAGAATTAAAATAGGATTAACTATTTTTTTGTTTATAGACTCTTTTTTTAATCTTACATTCCCATATTTATAGTGTTGTTTTAATAAACTAAATAAATCTGGCCTTCTTCTATGGTAAATAACTAAATTTGGAGAATAAGCAATCTTAAATCCATTATTTTTTGCTCTGGAAAAGAATTCAGGATCTTCTCCAGGCCATAATCTGTTATCAAAACCTTTAATTTTTTTAAAAACA
>JBBSZT010000007.1:10404-12267 GCA_038044585.1 Nanobdellota archaeon | reverse complement strand
CCTTTCTTGATTATTTTAGCAGTAATCTCTGGTTCAAAATCAAATCTTTTAGCTCTTAATTTTAGTGATTTTATTACATCTTTAGTCATCATCTTATAACATGTTTCCATATCTGTAATTCTTCTAAAATAAAGTAGTGTTGTTATTAATGATAAAATTCTATTTCCTATATAATGTGAAGGAACATTAAATCCGCGTTCTTCTCCAAGCAATCTAGAACCATATACAACTTTTGTTTTTTTCTCTAGAATTGGTTTAATTAATCTTTTGAAATCTTCTGGGTTATACTCTAAATCACCATCTTGTATCACAACTATATCTCCTGTAAAATGTTTTAATCCAGTTATTATAGCAGCTCCCTTGCCTTGGTTTATATTATGAGAATATAATTTAATATTCTTATATTTTTTAGCTAGCTTTTTTAGTCTTTCATAACTATTATCCTTGCTTGCATCATTCACAATAATAATTTCTTTCTTAATTTTTCCTAAATTAACTTTTTGTACTCTCCCAACTATCTTATCAATTGTTTTCTCTTCATTGTACACAGGCATTATAATGCTAAGTTTCATTCTTACTTTTGCTCGTTTTTTACTAATATATAAAATGTAAATATTATTGAAAACAAAGCAATTAATGCTTCAAGGTATAATATAAAATGTGCCAACAGATTTAAGAATTTATCAAAAATATTCTTTGTTTTGTAATCATCAAAACTCTCTTTTTCATATCTTATTGGATAATAAAACCATTCATGCGTTGAGTCTGCTAAGCTTAGTACAGAATCTTTTAATGATATATCTCCAGAATAAATGCTAAAATAAGGCTCATTCTCCCTATTTGTTATTGTTGCTAATTTAATTGAACTTTTCTTAAAAACTCCTGCAATTTGTTCCATTGAAGTGTTAAACTCCGGTTGCGAACTTATTGTTCCCCAACCACAATCATCTGCTTCACATTCAACAAAATAAGTCTTAATTGTTTTTTGATTACCTGGAAGATTATTAATCTGATTTAATAAGTTATTAAAATAACTTGCTTCTAAATAATGTTTATCATTAAATGTCCATGCTATTCTGCCACGGTAAACCCTGCTATCAACTATAACTAATGAATCTTTATCGATATTATCTTTGCTATAACTCATCATCTTTGTAATTTCACTCTTTTGAAAAATTCCTCTGGCAGAAACATATGATATATTAAAAATAATAACAATTAGTAATAAAATGCTTATAACCATATTCTTTTTTATATTTAATTTGCTGATTTTTTCAGATAAAAATTCAATGAATATTGCACCAAAAAATGCTAGTACCGGCATACCAAAAATAAAATGATATTCAAGTATAGAAGTTCCTGCTAAAAATAAAAATGGGAACAAGAATACTAATAACCACAACAATAAATTCTCTTTTTTTGTTAACAGTGCAATAATAAAACCCAAAATACCAAATATAAATATCAACTTATCAAAATTATAAAAAAATGAGATTCCTTCTATAAAACCAGGCTTATGCCCTTCATAACTGAAGAATACATCTTTCAATTTAAAATCTTTTAATGTATTTTCTATTGGTGCATATGTTTCTTTTGCTATTCCCAAGAATCTTGAAAATTGTAAATCTACTAATCCTTTATCTTTATATAACAAATAATTAAATGTTAATACAGGCAAAGAAATTATAAACATTAATAAAGCAAACGTTAAAATTTGTTTAAATGTAATTATTCTTTTATCTTTACTTCTTTTATAAACGAAATATATAATAAAAGCAGGAATAAAAGTTATTGCAATTTGTTTAATTAATATTGCGATTCCTAAAAATATATAACAAAATATTAAATAAGAATTTTTATTTT
>JBBSZT010000007.1:0-10304 GCA_038044585.1 Nanobdellota archaeon | reverse complement strand
AATAAGAATTTTTATTTTCTTTTAAAGATTTTATTAGGAAGAACATGCTTAATAAGATAAAGAACATCATTGCTACATCCATTTCAGCTAGACTCATTAAAATATGAAATGAAGAAAATGTTAATAATACTGAAGAGATTAATGCTAGATTTTCATTATATAATTCTTTAACAATCAGATAAATCAATAGGATAGATAAAGCACCAAATAATACTGCCAGAAATCTTGCAGCAAACATATTCACTCCGAAAATTTTGTAGGATAAGTCAGTTAAAAAAAACCACACCGGATCTTGATCCATTATCTGGAGTTTTCCGCTATTAATAAAATTGATAGCGTGCGGGGCATGTAACATCTCATCAGCATTTGGTGGAAGATTATTCGCAGTTATTCCCCTTAAAATAAAAGCAATTAGAAATAGAATTATTAAATATTTTATATTATTCTTAGCAAACAATAAATCTACAAATTTATCAACAAATTTATTTTCTTCCATATTATTTTAACCTATGATGAATTTTTAAACCTTCTGGCAACTGATCATACATTTTAATAATAAATTTAAATCTTGAGTATAATAATCTTAATCTTAATAAACCAATAAACATTTCTGGAATCGCTTTAAACAGATTAAAATGAGATGCTTTAACAGCGTTCCATTCTGTTGGTATTTCTTTAATATTATATTTTTTTCTTTTTATTGAATAAAGTAAATTAATATCAAAAGCCCATTTAGTAATTTTCAAATCATTTAGAATGTTTTTAATTACATACTTTTTAAATAATTTAGCTCCGCATTGTGTATCTTTAAATTTTAAATTAAATAATAATCTTACTAAAATATTAAAACCTCTACTTCCGATTCTTTTTAATAATGGTTGTTTAATCTTAATTTTACTTTCTTTCATCCATCTAGAAGCAATAACTCCATCATAATTGTCTACATTTTTTATTAAATTATAAAATGAATTTGGTGGAGTAGCCATATCTGCATCTACAAATCCAATTAGATCTCCTTTGGCTCTCTTAAAACCTTCAGCAATAGCTCCTCCTTTGCCAATCGCTTCTTTAAAATTTAAATATTTAATTTTTTTATTTCTAAATGATTTTACAATCTTTAATGTATTATCTTTACAACCATTTAAAACAACAATAATCTCAAAATCCTTGATTTTTTTTGAAAAGAATTTAGAATAATTGTTTAAAGTTCTAGATATTCTTTTCTCTTCATTATACGCTGGAATTATTATTGAGAGATTTACCATCTTTTGTTAAGATTACTTTTAATAACATTATACATGCTAACACAAACATTAGTACAGTTAAAATACTTACTACTTGAGCCAAGGTATTATGAAATGTATAAATCAACGCTATTTCTAGTATATTAAATAACCCAACAATATAAAGGAAATTCTTTTTATGTATTGATAAATTATAAAATGAAATTAAATAAACAAATGAGAATAAACTCATTAATATTCCAAACCAACCTAATAAATTAGAAGCTTCTAGATATAAATTCCCATATAAAAAACTCACTATAAATTTAGAGAACAAAAAATAAATTGTTATAATTGGGATACTAAACATTAAAATCATTAAAACTGATTTATATAAAATATGTTTTGTAGGTTTTTTCTTATTATACAATGCAGCAACCTTTGGAAACATAACCTGTGTTATTGGCATAGAACCAAAGAACAATACTTTTCCCAGTAATGAGATTGCTGTATAATAGCCTGATTTCTCATTAGCAAAAAAATGTTTAATTAATAATATATCTATACTATAAAATGCAGTCAACATTGTTAACATTATTAAAACAGGAATTGTATATTTGTAAACTTTACTAGTATCAAATCTTTTAATTTTATATTTTAATAATTCTTTTAATTGTGATATACTAATAATAAAAGCAAATATTAATGCAAAAACTATTGCTCCTACTGCTCCATTTAATTTAAATCCCAATAAAATAAATATAAAACCCATAATTAGTTTTATTAGTCCTTCAATTATTAGATTGATGCTAAACCTATTAAATTTTTCAAGACCCTGCAATAAACCACGGTTAATGTAAAGCACGAATGAGAAAATCATATACAAACTTAAAATAAAAATAGGTGTTATTGCCATATGTAAATAATTTGCAATAAATTTACTTAAAAACAAAAAAATCAAAGTTGAAATTAATCCAATTAATAATAACTTTTTTGTTGAAGCTTTATATAAATATTTAATTTCTCCATATCTTCTCTCAGATTTAAAATGAGATGTAAAGTTCGCTATACTTGTTTGGATTGTTGTTAGTGGTATTGTAAATAAATAAATCAGTGCCAATATTGCACCTAATGCACCATATTCTTCTGGTCCTAACTTTCTACCCATATAAAAGTGAAATAAAAATGTAAAAAAGGCACCAAATGCATTTCCAGAGAATAGAATCAAATTATCTGTAAATAATCTGCTTCTTTTAATGTAATTAATCAAATTCATATTAAATCACCCAAATTAAACTAGAAAAGATTAATTCAACAATCATCATAAACCAGAATACTTGTTTTTCAGTATATTTTCCAGTTCTAGTTAATAAATGGGGGATAGAATAAATTTTATGATTATGATAAGATTTGATTTTCCCATCTTTATAATAACCATAACTCTTTGCCTTAAATTTACTCCTTGCTTTTAAAAAGAACTCAATAAAAAAAGGAATGCTCGCAACAACAGCTGCTTTTTCTATATTACCTAAAATAGCAATTACTGCAATTACTCCTCCAAGTAAGTATGTTAATGAATCTCCAGGCAAGATTTTAGCAGGATACTTATTATAAAAGTAGAACGCAATTAAAGCTAACAAAGTTATTAATGCTATAACAGCTGCTACCTCTCTTCCATTAATAAAAGAATATAATCCTAGCATTCCTATATAAATAATTCCCATTCCGACTTCTAAACCATTAAACCCTGCTAGCATGTTAATCATGTTTGCTGCACCTACAACACCTATTGGAATAAATATTAAAGGATAAATTAACCCTAAATCTATTCTACCAAAGATGGGTAACCATAATGTTGTTACACCAGCATTCACAACCATCAAGGGAACAGCAGCACTTAATGTAAGTAAAGGCTTTTGCCATTGTTTTAATCCTACAGAACTTTCCTTAGATTTTTTTATTATTAAATCATCCAAGAATCCAATAAATGTGATCATTATTATTGAAGTTAAACCAGCAAAAATATATAATAAAGTTTCTGTATATTTAAAATAAAAAGTTTGAAAAAAAATATAAAACATTAATCCGATAAAAATACCAGACATTACAGCTAAACCACCAGAGATTGGAATTAATGGTGTATTTTTTTTATTCATATCTTTTACAACTAAATTAATTCTTTTTAAATAACGAATTAACCAGTTTGTAGCAATGTAAGTAACAAAAAATGCTAATATTGCAGCTAAAAAAGGAATATATGTCATAAGGAAAAAATCTCTAAGAGCTTATAAAAAGGTTTCGAAATCTTATTTTTTAAGATATAAATTTACATGGAATAAATCTAATAAAGGTAAGAAAAATGGTATTTTTTTACTCGATATCTTTGTAAATCCATTATTCTTGATAAATCTATCAATTTTTTTAGCATTCCAATAATGAGCACCTGCACCAGGTCCATATTTTTCAGAATATGTTCCTTTATATAAAAATCTAAGGCTTTTATACAAAAAGTTTTCAGTAGGCTCGCTTGTTATTAGGTACCCATCTTTATTAAGAACTCTTTTAATTTCATTTAATGCTAAATTTAAATTTTTGATATGTTCAAGTACATCTAAGCATATAATAGCATCAAAACTATTTTTTTTAAAAGATAAATTAAGCAAATCTTGCTGACTAAAAATTTTTTCTTTAAATACTGAATTTAAATATTTTATATTAGGATTTGCATCTACTCCAAATACTTTTATATTGGGAAATTTATTTTTAATTCTTCTTATAAAACTTCCATCCCCACAACCAATATCGAGTAGTTTATTTGGTTTGATTTTATATATATAATGAGAAGCTACTTGTTGTCTTTTATTAAAAAGCCATCTTACTAATTTATTTTTAGATTTATACTCTGGGACAATCTCTTGTAATGGTATTTTTATATGCTGATTTTTGTCATTTATTTCTTTTTTCATATTATGATTATATTAATCTATACTTAATTAGGGTTATTATTGCATCTAAACCATCTTTCCATCTTATTTTTTTACCCTCTTTTATGCTTCTAGGATAATATCTTATTGGAACTTCTTTAATCTTAATTCCCATTCTTAATATTTTAGCTGTAATCTCTGGTTCCCAATCAAACTTTTTACCATTTATATTAATTGATTTAATTAAATCTGAATCAAATGTTTTATAACATGTGGGTTCATCTGTAAGTCTTGATCCGAATAATATATTTGTAAATAATGTTATTGTTCTACCTCCAATCAAATAAGATAAATGACGATACTTTATATTACCTCTATCAATAACTCTAGAACCATAAACCACCTTATATTTTCCGTTTATTATTGGTTGAATGCATCTTTCATAATCCTCGGGGTTATATTCCAAGTCAGCATCCTGTATTATAATTATCTGACCCGTTGCTTTCATTATCCCTAATTTAACAGCAGAACCCTTTCCCTCATTTTTTTTATTTAATAACCTTATGTTTATCTTATGATTATTCTGAATAAATTTATCAACAATTTCTTGAGTATCATCTGTAGAACCATCATTAATAATGATTATCTCTTTTTTAATACTTAATTTTGATTTTAAAACAAGATTTAGAACCGATTTAATTGTTTTGGCTTCGTTATACACCGGAATTATTATTGAAAGTAAATTATTTCTTTTCATTACCACAATCATAATTAAAGTTTTTAAAAACCTTTCTACAAACAGATTAAGGATAGAAACTCTTATTTATTTAACTATTAATATAATTATTATGTCTAAGAGAATATTTAATATAATATTGCCAGTTTTTTTATTTTTATTAGTTTTAATAACAAAGGTACCATCATTCAATTTACCTTATTATTGGGATGATTTTAACTATGTTATTCCTGCTGTAAATCATATATTTATATCACAAATAACCCCATTTTTATGGGAATATGGTTTGGGGCATCCACCCTTATTTTATATATTTGGTGGAGTAATATTTAAAATATTTGGAGATTCTTTAATTGTTTCGCATTTAATTATTATTATATTCTCATTTTTATCAATCTATTTTACATATTTGATTGGAAAAAAATTATTTAGCAAAAGAGTAGGAATAATCGCATCTTTAATATTATTATTTACACCAATGTTCTTTTCTTTTTCAGGTTTATTTAACTTAGAAATGCCCTTAACAGCACTTATCATCATGGCATTATATTTTGCAATTATAAATAAAAATTTTCTTTATGTTTTATTTGGTTCATTAGCCATATTAACCAAAGAGACGGCAATTGGTGCTGTAGCAGCAATATTATTTGTA
This sequence comes from Nanobdellota archaeon, assembly GCA_038044585.1. Taxonomy (GTDB): domain Archaea; phylum Nanobdellota; class Nanobdellia; order SCGC-AAA011-G17; family GW2011-AR20; genus GW2011-AR20. Next base: position 4,769 of record JBBSZT010000007.1, on the reverse strand, counting down.
AAGATATTAAAAGAAAAAAATAAATTAAAAACTTTTTTTATATACTCAATACCACTATTAATTTTCTTTATTTGGATGATCTCAAATAGAATTTATTATGGTCATTATTTATTTCCAATAACCACATCAATTGTTATATTAAACCCCATAAAAAATCTGTTTAATCTGATATTTATCTTAAAATTGATATTTTTTGATGATTTTAGATGGATATTAACTTCAATTTTCTTTATACAGTTCGTTTATTTGAATAAATTAAAAAATTTAAGAAAAATATTAATTCCTACCATAATTGCAATGCTCTCTTTCTTTTTATTTTATTATACCCCAAATATTTTGATTAATTATAAGATTTATTTTCCAAATATAGAAATTTATTTAGATTTAGTAAGAAGATTTAGTATATTATTTTCTTTAATTGTATTCTTAATATTAATTGGTTTAAGAGAAATAAAGAATTTTATATTGACTAAGAATCTTTTGGAAATATTTATTCTAACTATTTCATTTATATTCATGCATTCTTTGGTAATTCCAGTAACTCCAAGATATTTGTTACCTATATTTCCTTTAATTATATTAATTTTTGCTAATTCTATGTCAAATTTGTTTAAAAATAAAAGTTATATTATTGCTTTATTATTTATTTTAATCTCCATAACTCAGTTTTATGGTAATAGTAATGCAGTTGGTTTTACATTGGAGAATAATCTGGAGTACCAAGATTTTATAAGAGTTAGAGAACTTGGAGCTCATTATATAGAATTAAATTATCCGAATGCAACGATATTAACAACTTTCCCATTATTTTTAGATTTGAAATACCCTTATGGCAAATATATAACAAAAGAACTAGACGTTATAACAATAGATCATTATGGTGGGTTAATAAATAAGAATTATACTCAGTTTTTATATCCGGAAAAAATACCAAAAAAAGAAATAAATCTGAGTGAAATAGATTTATACTATTATTCACCACAAGAATTTCCAACTAAAGAGGTTTATGATATTGCTGATCAACTAAATTTAACATTAATAAAAAAATTTGAATCAAATAATAAGACAACAGAGATTTATATAGTGAATAAATAACTATATTCTTCTAAATCTTACTTCAATCATTTTGCTAAAAAATTCTGGAATTACTTTTAATAGATTAAGACTCGAAAATCTTCCTTCTTTCCATATTACTGGTATTTCAATTATTTTCATTCCTTTTCTTTGCGCTAAATACAACATTTCAGATTCAAAAAACCATTTTCTATCTCGAATTAAAGGAAGTATTTGATTTACAACTTTTTTATTAATCGCTTTAAATCCGCACTGAGCATCTTTATACTTTGTACCTAGAATGATTTGCTGTAAAAATAAGTGATAAAATATTGAAATTATTTTCCTTTTAAATGATCTATTTACCTTTGATTCTTTTAAATACCTAGAACCAATACTTACATCATAACCGTCTTGAATTTTCTTTATTAAACTTGGCAAACATCTTAAATCAACTGATAAATCTATATCCATATAAGCTCTAATCTCTGCTTTACTTTTTAACCACCCATTTATTACCCCAGAACCTTTTCCAGGAATGTTAGTATAGAAATGTTTTAAATTCTTATATTTTTTACATAACTTTCTTGATAATTTAATTATATCATCGGCATTTTGACCATTAATAGAAATAATAATCCTCCAATTATAATCTTTTAGTAATATGGGATATACACTAATTTGTTTCTTAATACTTTCTTCTAATTCATTTATATTACCATAATAAACAGGTAGTATAATATCAACAGATATCTTTTTCATTCTATTGTTTCGTTTATCCCCCGTTCAATTGTTTTAGGTTTTATATTAAATACTTTCTTTATATTATTAATATTATACTTTTTTGTTATATCAAGGTTGTATAATTGGACTGTCGTTATTGGAGGATTCTTTAATATTCTTTCAAATATATAAGCAAATGGTTTAACTAAGAATAATGGAAGATGTATTTTTATCCTTCTTACTTTTAATTTTTTTATAATTATATCCATTAATTTATTATAAGTTATACAAGAACTTCCGGCAATCAAAAAAGTACCCCTAACATTTTTATTAATGCATTTTTCTATTACTTTTATTAGATCAGAAATATAAATTGGTTGTAATTCATTATTCCCATCACCCAAGATTGGAACTATGGGACTTATTTTAACTATTTTTATCAATCTTCCAATATATCTCAAATCATTTCCGCCATATATTATTGTAGGCCTTAATATAACATAATTTTTTAATCTCATAACAATAATTTCAGCTTGTCTTTTGCTTTCTGAATAATTATCCTTACCAAATAGGACATTTTGTGTACTAATATAAATAAATCTTTTATTCAATTTTTTAGCTTCTTGAACTAGAAATTTTGTATAATCTCTATTAACTTTAAAAATATCCTTATCAAATGGATTAATTATAGCAGCTAGATGAATTATTATATCGGCATTTTTAATTGATTTAATTATTTCTCCTTTATTATTAAAATTTATCTTGTTCTTCCTACTAATACAAATTATTTTATATTTATTTTTATTACTTAAATAATTAACCAGATTTGAACCTAAATAACCATTACACCCAGTTATTAATAGCCTTTTCATAATATTAATAAAGAAAAAAGTCTTTAAAACCTTTTGTTATTTTTTGGATAATATTAATATATAATCTTTGTAAGGTCCGTTTTTAAAATACCCTGTTTTTTTAATTTTAAAATAATTACCTAATAAACTTATTACCTCTTGAGGGTTTCTAAAATATTTTCCCCTATCAAGATTTATTAATATTTTACATAATAATTTTTTCTGATTCTTTTTAGTAAAATGGTCTATAATCATCAATTCTCCTTTATTATTTAAAATTCTACTCAATTCTTTAAATATTTCAATGAATTTTTTATCATCTAAATGATGTATAACTGCAGAAACTAATATTTGGTTAAAATAATCTCTTTTAAAATCATATGGTGGAGATGTTTTGATGATAGAGAAACGACCTTTATAATTATTTTTGCAGAAATTGATATATTTTTTATCTGTATCAATACCATAATAACTTTTTTGAGTGAACAATGGTGCGAATTGTCCTGCCCCACAACCAAAATCTAATGTTAATTTGTTATAATTAAAATATCTTTTTATAATACTTTTTTCATCTTTAAAATTATTGTGAACTAAATTTCTGAATTTATTAAATATTTTACTGTTGCTAAATATCAAATTAGTTAATGAATAAATAAATCTTTTCATGTAGAATATAAGCAGACACGTGATTTATTAACCTTTTTATTAAATCCACATTTATTTAAAAATTCACAATTACTATCATAAGTTATAATTTCGCTAACATTAAGCTCATGAATTTCTTTTTTTAATAATTCACAATTTCTTACTTTAATTAAATTGTCCAAGTTGTCTACTTTATTTAAGTAATTTTGATCAGTCATAGAAGGATACCAACCTCCAGCAGTTGATAAATTATAATATATTGGGGCATAGGAATAATATGCATTTGGGTAGGAAGTTCTCCTTAATGGTGTTGCTAAGAGAACAAATTTACCTTCTACATTGGAAAACAAACTTAAAGTTTCTTTTTCCAGTTCAGTATGCTCTATAAATAAAGGTGTAAAAATTATATTTAATGTTACGCTAGCTATACTAAATAATAACAATCCAATTATAATAAAAACTTTATAATTTTTAATTAATTTAAGATCTAATTTAAATAACATAAATAATGTGAAGAAGAATAAAAACAAACTGTAAGAATCTGGGAAAACATGATTTATTATTGGAATAAATAAAATTAGCCTTGTTAAAATAAGAAATGCTATAATATTCATTGGTAAAAAGAAAATAAATTCTTTTTTTCTGTTTTGGCTAGATTTAAGATAGAAATAAAAAACTATAAAAAATGCTAATGGAACTAAAAAAGCAACAATATTATCATTTAATGTTGCTCTATTTATTGTTCTTAAAGTATTTGCTACAATTATTGTTGCAGAGGTTGTATTAAAGAAATTTTTTATATAATCAATCCACCAAAAAGATGTTAAAATAATTGTTATTAATACAGAGTAGATTATTAATAACTTTTCTTTAAAATTTTTTATTAAAAATAAGCCTAAAATTGCTAAAGAAGAGATTATAGCAGAATTTTGATGTGATAAGATTGCAAAAAAGTAAAATGGAATAATAAAAAAGAAATTTTTATCTAATTTTTTATCCTTATAAACAAGTAAAAATAAGAATATAACTATTGAGTTAAACCAACCAAATAATTCATGTACCTTTCCAACCCTAATATAATTACCAATTGCTACTGCGTTGCCAAAAAAGAATAAAAAGAATGTAATAATCTTGGTTTTTGATAAGCCTAATTTTTTACCCCAAATATAAATTACTATAAAAGATAAGATAAGAATTAATATTAATGAAATATAAGCAGTTAACTGTACATTATTTGTTATTAAATAAATTGGATAAGCAAAAAAATACCAACCGGGTTGATTTATCTGAAAATTTATAAAACCATTATACCAATATTGGCATAAATTATGAAATCCGCATGTTTTTAAAAAATAAAGCTGTGCCATATAAGAAGACCAGTCATTATATTTATCTAAAGGAAAAATCCACATTATCTTAGCTTGATTTATTAATCTAAATAAAAAATAAACCCCAACTATTATTGCTGGCAAATACAGAAATTTGTCTGGGATTGTT
>JBBSZT010000006.1:0-2856 GCA_038044585.1 Nanobdellota archaeon | reverse complement strand
TGGAAAATGGACAGACACTCATTCAGAAGAATTAAAACGAGGAATAACAATAAGATTAGGTTATGCTGATTTTTCTATTTATAATTGTAAAGAACATGGTTATAGCACAAAAAAACAATGTGATAATTGTAAATTCGAACGTAAAATTTCTTTAATAGACGCTCCAGGACATGAAACATTAATGGCCACTATGCTTTCAGGAGCTTCAATAATGGATGGTGCATTATTATTAATAGCTGCAAACGAACCTTGTCCACAGCCGCAAACTAAAGAACATCTAATAGCTCTAGAGATTATAGGAGTTAAGCAAATTATTATTGTACAAAATAAAATCGATTTAGTTACAAAAGAAGAAGCTTTAGCAAATTATAAACAAATAAAAGAATTTGTTAAAGGAACAATTGCAGAAAATGCTCCAGTAATTCCAATAAGTGCGCAGCATAATGTTAATATTGATATATTAATAAAAACAATTCAAGATATAATAAAAACCCCTGAAAGAGATAAAACAAAAGATCCTTTATTTTTTATTGCACGTAGTTTTGATATTAACAAACCAGGAACAGATATAGAAAATTTAAAGGGAGGGGTTTTAGGAGGGGCATTAGAACAAGGTAAGCTTAAAATAAATGATGAAATTGAAATAAAACCTGGATTAAAAAAAGAATTTCAAGGAAGAGTAACATGGGAACCAATATTTACTATTGTGGAAAATTTAATGTCAGGCGGTGCTGCATTAAATGAATTACATCCAGGTGGTTCTGCAGGAATATTAACTAAATTAGATCCAAGATTAATTAAAGCAGATTCTTTAACAGGCAACATTGTAGGATTAAAAGGTAAAACTCCAGGAATATTTTACGAGTTTAATCTAAAACAGCATTTACTTAAAAGAATTGTAGGAAGCAAAGATGAATTAGTTGTTGAACCTATTAAAAAAGGTGAAATTTTAATGTTAAATGTTAATTCAGCTGCAACAGTAGGAACAGTAGTTGAATTAAAAAAAGACCTAATTCACGTTAAGTTAAAGGTTCCTGTATGCTGCAATATTACAGACAGAATAACGATTTCAAGAAGAATTGGGACAAGATGGAGACTAATTGGTTATGCTGAAATATTAAAGTAAAGTTTTTAATCATTTCTATATTTATAATTTAAATGGGTGAACCGCATTCTATTGAAGAGACTCAAAGTCCTACATCTTTAAGGGAGTTTTATTTACAACAAGCTTTTCTTAAAAGATTAGATGCTCATCAATCAATTTCTCGGTCTGCAGAAGATTATGTAAGATCTTTATTTCACTTAGATGATAATAAAATTAATGGTCATGGTATTGATGCTATAGACCGCAGTTTTACTCCACCAATACATTATGAAATTAAGACAGGTCTAGAAAATATTATAATACCAGATACAGAACTACATTATCAAAACAGTTCTGTGAGACCATTCTTAATTGCTGTAAAAAGAACAGATAATATATTAACATATAAAAAACATAAAAACAAAAAATTTATAAGAAATTTTAATAATCAAGAGAGATTGTTGTTTGATTTTGGAGATATTTTTATTCTGCCTTTCGAAGTAATCAAAGATCATTACATTGTTCAAAGAAGTAAAAATTTAGTAGAGGATAATATAAAATATATTGGGAAAAAATATAAAAATTTAAAAACTCTTCAAGTAATTATTAACAAAAAGGTTAAAGAAGAAGTAGATGATATAATCAGAATTAAAGAGAATGGAGAAAGTATTTCTCATGATGATAGAACAAATCAAACTTTAACTTTTGCACAAGCAGCTCACATTATAATTAAATATGGGAATCATTATAGATTATTAACAAAAACAAAAGCATTTAACAGAAATTATGATTTTGCAGTTATTGATGGACCTATATTAAATTCTAGTCCAAATAATTATTCCAAAATTTTTATGATGGATTATGATAGAAAAATAATGGATGACTTAATAAAAAGATTAGCTGAAGATAATAAAGTTCAAGAGATTAATAAGATAAAAAAAGAAAGATTACAATTGCATAAAGAAATAGAAGATAAAAAGAAAGATTGGGGTGAATCTGATGACCCTGATTTAGAAAAAAGATTGAATGCGTTAGTTAGATGGCAGAATTATAAAAAGGACTTATTTTCATAATAAATAAACTTTTAAAGATATACTTATCCACACGGTATCTGGGGTTAAAAAGATGAGAATACCTGTTGCATCGTATGTTGGAAATAGTTGGAAAGCAATAGTTTTTTATTCAGAACACCCAGATGTATACAATTCACCTCCTCCAAATATAAGAAATAATTCCAAGCATGTTGCTCATGTGCAATATTCATATGGGAATGTTAAAAGAGGATTAGATGTTTTTCTCCTAGAAGATAATATTCCTTATAATAATTTAAATATTAAAAAAGTTGTAAGAACAGGAACTTCTTATCATAAAAATGTTGATCTAAACCAAGGAATTAAATATGAATTCCTAAGTTTAATAAGAGATACTCCCTTGGAAAAAGAGTTAACAGAAAATTTAAGGTTTGATATAGATACTTTTTGTAGGAATCCTGCTGTTGAAAAAATTACAGATAAAAAATATTCTAAATCAATCATACCAATAACAGAAATAAAATTTAATAATCCTAAAAATTATGTGACTTCTGGAAAACATGATTTTGTAAAATCCTGCCTCTATCGTGGAAATCTGGATTTTTCTACAGCTAAAAGCGAGTGTATGGCTGGTTTTATTCCAGGAGATAGCTTTGGAGTGAAATCCTCATTTGATGGAAATGTATTTACAGGATTTTTTAATTCTTTAATGGATGAATGTCTTTATTGTTATGCAGGTTA
>JBBSZT010000005.1:0-2548 GCA_038044585.1 Nanobdellota archaeon | reverse complement strand
ATTTAGTAAAGCTTATATCTTTTACAATCTTCGATAAATTATGCAAAAAGATTTCTTAGAAGGTAATGAAAGTATTTTTTTAAATGATAGCGCATTAGATTATAATTTTATTCCACCAATTATTTTACACAGAGAAAATAATCAATCTTACATTGGGGAATCAATTAAATTACTAGAACAAAATAAAAATGGAAGAAATTTATTTATTTTTGGTTCACCTGGAATAGGAAAAACCCTTGCAACAAGATATGTTTTAAAACAAGTTGAAGAAAGTTCAGATGATATTCTACCGATATATATAAACTGCTGGAAACATGATACTTCTTATAAGATTTTATTAGATATTTGTAATATAATTAATTATAAATTTATACAATACAAAGCAACTGATCAATTAATGAAGGATATTAAGGCTGCATTAAACAAAAAATCAATTGTTCTTTGCTTGGACGAGATTGATAAATTACAGGATTTTTCAATATTATATTATTTTTTAGAGGATATTTTCAAAAGATCTTTAATATTTATAACAAATGAAAAAAATTGGATTACAAATATAGATGCAAGATTAAGATCTAGATTGTATGCAAATAATTTAGAGTTCAAGCCTTATAATTATGAAGAAATTTTAGATATATTAAAACAAAGGGTAGAATACGCTTTTGTAAAGAATGTATTTGAAAAAGACTGCATTGAAGAAATTGCCAAAATAACTTATGAATTAAATGATGTTCGTGCAGGAATATTCTTATTAAAAGAAGCTGGAGATATTGCTGAATCAAAATCTAGTAAAAAAATTACATTAGAAGATACACAAAAAGCAATTTCAAAATTAAATGAATTCAAAATTAAAGATGACTTAAACGAAGAGCAAAGTGAAATCCTTGAATTAGTTAAAAAACATTCTGGAAAACAAATAAAAGATATTTATAATTATTATAAAAAAGGAACAAGTTACAGAACATTCAGAAGAAGATTAGAAGAACTTAGAGATGCAAAATTAATAACCTTAGAAGAAAAAAGCTTAGGTGCTAAAGGTAAAATAACCCTTGTTTATTTTGGAACTAATAAAAATTTAAGTGAATTCTAATTAAATCTTAGCACACTATCTTAGAATATATACTTTCTAAAATAACTGTTAGTTCCCAAACGTCCAAGCGACAACCGCACTGGTTTTCTTTATAAATAAAAGAGTCTTATTAGTATATGGAGGTGATAAGATGAAAGAAAAATATTGGCCAAGATATTCCAGAGCTATAGAAGACGCTCTACATTTACAATTTGCTAAAATAATTAATAAAGAAGGTGAAAATTATGAATAATGAACAAGCATTCCATGAGACATTTTCAAAATTACCAATGCGAGAATATGAAAGAAGAACTTTTAGTATAAAGAGGTTTTTGAAAAATGAACATCTACAATGAAACAGGGCTAAATGAATTAACAGAAGACGATGAAATATCGATAGAAGAAGAAGGGTTTATGCACGGGTATCTTACTGCATTTCAAAGGGATTGATTTTTTCTTTTTCTAGGAAATAAATTTAAAGTTTTATCTTTATATTTTGGAATATCTTTTCTTTCAAATATATTTAATTGCGGATTTCGATTAATTCCATAAAATTCTCCACTAGAAGCTTTTTTATCGCATGGTTCTTTAAATGCGCAATACCTACAATGTCTACCAAAATTAGGATACAAATTATCTTCTAAATTTAAGATCATACTTTCCAAAGATCTTATTCCTTTTTCTAGTTCAAAATAATCTTGATTAGTTCTATGAGTTACAGGAAGAATTTTATCTTCTTTAACTTGATAATATTCGAGATTTATTTTTTCACTTATATAATTTGGATTACCTCCAAAAGATTCACAATCTTCTTCAGAAATTCCACAAATTCTGGAAAATTCTTCATTTTTTTTAGCCAAACAACAAAATGCTAAAGCGTAAAAGGTAAATTGGGAAAAATGCTTTAATTGAAATTCTCCTGGTAATGATTTACCAGATTTATATTCTCTTATCGTTAAATTTTTTCTTATCTCATCTAATCTAACATTATAATGTATTCCATTTAATTCAAATTTAATTGGAAGTTCTACTAAAAGAGGAGGCTCTTCTCTAGCGCAGGCATTATAAGTTTTTATACAAAGTTCTTCTATTTCTTTTATAAATGCCCATTTTTGTCCCTTATAATCCCATGATATTTTTTTGCCATCTATTTCTTCTGTTTGAAGAGTAGTATGTTTCCATGCTCCCATTGCAGAATTAGCGTAAGATTGTGCAGATTTATATCTTAATTCTAAATGTCCTGGTTCACCTTTAAACAAATCTTCTTTTCTTTTATGAAGAAAATTTCCTAGAGCTAGTATAGCAGTTGTAACCTTTGGTCTTGGATGAATTATATATTGAAAATAATATTTTGTCCAACATAAATTTGCTGTATCATACTTGCTCGGGCTCCAAAATATAGGTTCCATGATAAATTATAATAGTAAAAAACCTTAAATAATTAATTATTAAGTCTATTTTATGAAAATTCTGGCTTTT
>JBBSZT010000004.1:0-1846 GCA_038044585.1 Nanobdellota archaeon | reverse complement strand
ATTTGTAAATCTGCGATAATCATAATAATAAAAAAGAAAAAGAATTAATAAACCTATCTTCTGCTCTGGTAAATTGTAATTTGTTTTGTTGCTTGATCCCTATAAACATAATTCAATGTCAAGCTTAATTTATCCTGAACAGTTTCATCAACATTTTTCCAGCAACTTAATGTTTCTTTGCCTGTGCTATCCAAGGTTATAACTCCTTCTGCACTAGGTTCACCAGATCTAAAGCTACATAAAACGCCAACTGGGCTGTTTACTTTAACATTTAATTGATTTTTAACTTCGACACGTTTTATCTCATCATCTAGGTCTTCACATCTTGAAGTTACTGGATAAACTTCTCCCTTACCTTTATTTTCTATAACTATATCAAATCTTACTTGGTCACTACTACGAGTTTGTTCTGTAATTGAAGTTATTTGTATTGGTGCACCAGATACGCTTCCTGCACCTATCTTTTCTCCAGTTACATCACAAATTTGTTCGCCAGATTCCTGACTTAGACTAGATTTAATACAAACATCAACAGACGCTTTTGTTTGATAAGGATAACATAATCTAGCACGTAATGTAAACACATCTGAATTAATTATTGGAAGTTTATATTTTATATTACCAAAATCAATTTCTTGCTGACCGCCTTCTTTAGTAAATTCACCTTGTGCTTCCAATGGTCCTAAAGTACTCCTATATCCTGAGGTTAATCCAAAATTGCTTAACTCAACTCCGAAGATTCTTGCTTTTGCATTACCTGTAGCAATTTTAGTTTCACCATTATTTTTTAATAAAACTTTAATTTTTACAGAATCATTTTGACTAAACTGACTTGGGGGAGCTAAATTTACTAATTCTATTGAAACACCATTTGTTCCGCCTAAAAAAGTACCTGTTTTTGTAGTACTTTGTTGACTACATCCAGATAAAACTAATAATAAAGATAAAAAGATAAGTATAAAGTGTTTCTTCATCAACTTCCCTCCTTTTGAATATGTTTTATTTTTACTAATTTACTTTGAGTTATTTCGTATTCATAATTTAAATGAACATTTAATGGATTTTCATTATATTCTACTGAATTTAATAAAATTTCACAATTAATAACCTTTTCGTTTTCATCAATTTTCCAGTATATTATACCATCTTGTATAATTCTACCATCATTCTCTCTGCATGACATTTCAGATCCTGCATAATCCACACTTATTTTAAGAGGGTTACCTTTTAAGGATTCAGATTCTGGATTTGTGTCTAAACCAGCAACCTTACCATCGCCCATCTTTCCTAAAGTAATCTCTGCATTTAATTTTAAATTGCTTGAAGATTCTAAGGATAATGTTTTATAGACGCTAGTAACTGTAACAGGAGCAATTTTTGCACCTAAACTGCTCCCAGAGATTGTCTCAACAGGATTACATTGAGGATCATTTTTATCATATATAGATTTAGTACATAACTTTCGTGGTCCCGTTATTATATCACAACTATATTTTGCAGTAGCTAATAAACTTGTTTCTTGATCTTTAAATAAATTAGAATATGATTGGGTAAAGAAATTATATTTTTGTGTGCTTAATTGAACCTTTTTTGTATCTGTCTGAACTTCTCTTAAATTAATATCTTTACATTGGTCATTTACTCCACCAAAACTATCACTTAAAGTATCTCTTATGCATAATTTTCCAATCGCCATACATTGTCCATAATTGGTTAATTCAATTTCTATTGGAAGAACACTACCTTCTTTAATTCCTGCGTTCAATAATACATCTTCTGGTTGAATAAATTTAATCTGAACACCATTTGGACCGGATCCAAGTCCAGTTATTGAACCATTACAACC
>JBBSZT010000003.1:0-2908 GCA_038044585.1 Nanobdellota archaeon | reverse complement strand
ATAAAGAGATGGATTTTTTTGCAATTCTAATATAAATCTTTCACTAGGTTTTTCGATATTAGAATCTATATTTTTGATATCAGTCCAGAAATCTTCTTTAGAATGAATGCGTCCTAATCTGAAGTTATTCCAGTTCCTTTCTAAGCTATCTTTTACAATTCCTGTTAGATTCTTCTCGGATTTAGCTCCGCCAACCCCGATGACGCTTACTCCTCCAGTTTCTGTTCCGCCACTCATACTAAATAGGATTACTAAAAATTTATAAATATAACTGAACGGGCCCGATGGGATTTGAACCCACGACCCCTTGGTGACTCCAAGGTTTAAGAGCTTCACTCTGTTAAGACAAGTGCTCTACCAGCCTGAGCTACGGGCCCGCATTACTAAAATTCAAATTATAAACTTTAAAAAACTATTGGAAACTTTTAAATAATAAAAGAGGATATTAAAATTATGGATTGGTTTTGGTTTGCTTTGATTTCTGCTATATTTATCTCTGTAGAAACAATACTTGAAAAAAAAGTTCTGAAAAGAGAACATGCGTTGCAGTTTTCAGCAATTATATCAATTTCAATGGTTGTAGTATCATTAATATTTTTACCATATTTAAATTTTGATAATTTGTCACCAAGTATCTTACTTTTAGTTTATTTTGCATCCTGGCTTTCTGCATTTTCATTTCTTTTAGTAAGCAAAGCAATAAGGCATATGGAAGTAAGTACAGTAACCCCATTTTTATCATTTGGTCCCATTTTTACATTGATATTTTCATTATTATTCTTAAAAGAACATATCAACAATTTGCAGATTACTGGAATGATGATGGTTATTTTAGGGGCTTATGTATTACAAAGCAAGAAAACGGATTATCTTGCACCTGTAAAAGAAATTATCAAATCTCGTTATATACATTATATTTTTATTGCCTTAATTTTAAATGGTTTTGGTGCTATGATTGATAGGTATATATTAAAAAATAATTTTCTTGATCCATTATCATACTTATTTTTAATAACATTATTTCTGGCTATAAATTATAATATTTTGATTAGTGTTTTATATAAAGGAATCAAGGATATTAATAAGGGATTCAAGGCTAACGGGCTAATAATTCTTATAATCGCTGTTACTTTATTGTTAAGCAGAATATTCTTATTAGAGGCATTTAGTTTAGCCCCTGCATTTTTAGTTGAACCTGTAAAAAGGATAAGTGTAATATTTGTAATTGTTTTTGGTGGTGCGATACTACACGAAAAGTATTTATTTAAGAAGTTTATTGCATCTTTATTGATATTAGGAGGAATTTATCTAATAACAATATGAGAAACTTATTAATAAAAATAAATGAATTAAAAATTGGAAATTATGATAGAAAGGACAATAGTTTTTCTCTTAATATATTCTTAGATGTCAATGGAAATAAAGAATCTCTTAAAAAAAATTATAAACTAGAAAAATACGGAGAAATAACTCATGATTTAATTAATTTTATTCGTGAATATGTAAAATCCAAGAATAAAAACGCTGAAAGCTATGATGTTCTCGAAGGAGTTGTAGTTGTAAGATTTGCAGATGATTTAGAAGAATTAGAGGAAAAATTTATGAAATTCTTCAAGAAGTTTAATGATTTAGTAAATAATTTAAAAAATAGAGGTTATAGTGAGAATTATTTGATGACATACAAAACAGTCGACGGTTTTTCCCAGAAATTCTAATAAAAAAAATAAAAAAGAGAAGTTTTTATCTTCTCTTTCTTTTTCCACGAGCCATCATAGCTTCGCAAACATCTCTGGTCCTATTTGTTAGGAACAAATAGAATTTCCTTTGCCATCTACATAATATAGATAGCCTTTGCGACGCGTAATGGCATTCTTTAGGATTACTTTCCCCATCGGAATGCACCTCCCTTTTTAACGAAACATCGTCGATGTTATTATAATAAACTAATATATAAATGTATTGTTTTCGTCGAAGGTTTTGATTTTTTTAATGACTAAGTCCAAATTTTTTAACTCATTTTCCCAGATTATTAAAGTATTAAAATTATATTTATTAAAATATTCTATTCTTCCTTTCTCTGTTTCTTCATAAACTCTTGCTCTTTTTTTATGCCAATATTCTCCAAAAAATTCAATTATTTTATTTTGCTTTTTATTTACAAAATCTGGATTTTTAGTACCAATAATTAATTTTCCGTCGCCAACATATTCATATGGTAAATCATTTTTGTTTATTAAATCGATTAATATTTTTTCTTTTTTATTTGGTTTTTTTATTAAAGAGCTTATTCTTTTTTTCATGTAATCTGGATTCTTATTTACCTTTGCATTAATAATTGGATCTTTCATCGGGTTATTTTCCCTCATTCTTTTTGAATATTCTAAAAATGTGCCATTCTTTATCTTAGTTAACGTGGTTTTTCTAGCAATTTCCTTGTAGTTTCTTTTTTGAACTGCTTTTTTAACAATTTCGGGATTCCACATAGGATTATTCGTTTTATTTCTTAAGATTGTTGCTTCTATCAATTTTTTCGAAGGTTTTCTATTCATCAGTGCCTTAGAAAGATTTCTTCTCCATTCTTCAGAAAAGGGTGGTCTTTTCTTTCCTTTATTCCAAGGAATTAATAATCCTTCTTTGTATTTGAGTCTCTTAGTTTCTGCCATTTTTTTATAAATCTGTTTAATTATTTCTGAATCTGTATTTTTTAACCAATTTTTTCTTGAAATACTTTGTTTAATTCTTTGTTCTTCAGATTTAGGTTTTCCCATTTTAACGTCGATATTATTAAAGAAAATTCATTTATAAACATAATCAGTGCGGTTGTCGCTTGGACGTTTGGGAACTAATATATATTTTGTAGTATATACCTTATTTAGAAATTAAATGCCATCGAGAGGATTTTTTATCT
>JBBSZT010000002.1:0-19373 GCA_038044585.1 Nanobdellota archaeon | reverse complement strand
AACTTTAAAAATATTGTTATTTAGTTGAATGAACTCTCTCCCAAGCATCTTGATATTGTTTTTTTAATAATTTAGATTCTGTTAAAGTTAATATCCACATATAAGCTCTTGCAAAAAATAATAAAATTGTCCAATACATTTCTTTAATTGTTTTAGGATAACTTAAAGCTGCAAAAAATCCAAATTTAATCTCATTCCAAAATGATTTTACTCTTGGAAGATTGGGATAATATTTTAATAATGTTTCATGTGCCTTCGCTGTTCTTTTTCTTTGTTTTAGCCAGTCTTTAAAATTGTCTGGATTTTTTACATAAACTATTGCTTTTTCTGCATAACCAATTTTATAATTTTTAATATAGAACATATAAGGAATAATTGTATCTTCAGCAACATCTAAGGGAAATTCTTTAATTTTATTTCTAAATGCAAATAAATAACCAGAACATTCTAAAAATTTTCCTTGCTTAAATAATTTTTTTCTTATTTTATGGGCACCATTATCTGCTAATAAATGACTCCAGTATCCCAGCATATCATCTTTTTTATCTAATGAAACAACCCTTCCTGTTACAACACCTATTTTTTCATCTTTAAATAATTCCATAATTTCATTTATTGAATTATTATTAAGATAAACATCACCATCTGTTAAAATTAATATTTCAGATTTTAATGTTTTTAGTAATAAATTTAACGCGTAAGATTTTCCTATGCCCGGGTCTTTAAAATATTTTATTTTATATTTTTTTGATAATTTTTCAGCTTCTTTATCAGGAGCAACAATAATTAGTTCATATTTGTAATTAATTTTTTGGTCTAAAATAGAGATTATAGCTTTCTCTAAATTAGGGTCATTAAACGAAGTTATTATTATCGAAATCATAAAATTTTATTATTAAAAAAGCTTATATACATTTCTTATTAACTAAAATTTATGGAAATGCCTTTAGCTGAAGTTTTAGATAGATTGAGCATATTAAAATTAAAGATTGAAAGAATTAATGAACCACATTTAAAAAAAGAGCAAGAGGCTTTTAATATTGCAATTGATGAATTTAAAAATAAAGGTATTAAAATAAATAATTCTTGGTTACAAAGTTTGTATGAGGTAAATGCTAAAATTTGGGATTTAGAAGCAGATATTAGAAAGGGAAAAGAAGGTGAACTTGGATTAGAAGAAGTGGGTAGAAGAGCTATTTTAATAAGAAATTTAAATCGTGAAAGAGTTGCAGTAAAAAATAGGATTATCGAAGAAACAGGAATTGGATTTAAAGATGTTAAAGTAAATCATGCTTCTCAATAATTTGTTACTAAATTAGGACAAAACCTCTTTATATAATTTTAATGTTTTACTATAAATTAAATCCCACTTGTATTTTAAAGCTGTTTTTTTGTTGTTTAAAGCATATTTTTTAGCCAGTTTAGGATTATTAAGAATCTTCAAAATAGCTTCTTTTAAGCCATTTATATCTCCATAATTTACAAAGATTCCATTATCTTTTGTCATTTCATAAGGAATTCCATTTACAGGAGAAGCAATAATCGGAAGACCACAAGCCATTGCCTCAAATAATGTTAAAGGCAATCCTTCCCTATAACTCGGCATAACAAAAATATCAGAAGCTTGGTACATCTCGGTTATTTTTTTTCTATCATAAATTGGATTTAGTAACAAAATGTTTTTATTATCAATCATTTTTTGTAGTTTACTTTTCATTCCTTCATCTGGCCCAACTAAAACAAAATAAACATTTTCTCTCTCTTTAAGAATTTCTTTAGCTGCTAAAACAAATTTATCAGGTCCTTTTGTTACATTTAATCTACCAAAAAATAATACAATTTTACCATTAATGTTATACCTTTTTTTAAACCTATTGTTCTTAATTTTTTTAAAAAAAATGTTGTCTACTCCATTTGGTATTATTGTAAAATTTTTAATTTTTAATTTTTTTAAGAACTTTGATTCCCATGGCGTTATTGCTATGACTTTATCACTTAAATTAACTGCAAATTTACTTAATGTTGAATAAGTTAATTTTAAAATAATTTTTCCCAATAAAGATCTATAAGAATCTGTCCATGGACAATGAGTTGTATGAATTAATTTTGTATCCTTTAATTTTGCTGCTAAACTTGCAAAAAATACATGAGGATGACCATAAACATGTGTATGGATAACATCAAAATCTTCTTTCATTAATTTAAAAAATACAGAAGGCCAGAATGTAACAAAATTAGCAACCTTAAACCATGAATAACATCTATGAACATGAACCTTGTCAATGATTTCTTCTTTCTTTTTTATTCTTTTATATTTATCAGAATCAGAAGTGTAAATATGAACTTCGTGTTTATCTTTTACTAATCTTGCAGCTAGTTCTTTTATTACTTGTTTTGGTCCATCTATTGCAGGATCATAATATGGGCAGATAAATGCTATTTTCATTTTAAAACCTCATAATAAACTTTTTCCAAATCTTTAACAATATTAATCCACAAGAATTGTTTAGCTTTTTTAATATTATTTTTACTTATTTTATTTAATGAATTTTTATCTGCAATTAATACTTTCAATTTATTCTCTAAATCTTTTAAATCATTATAATTATATAAAAATCCGTTTTCTTTTTCTACTAAAAATCTTCCACCTTCTGTTCTAGTGCTTATTACAGCATTTCCTTGTGCCATAGCCTGTAAAATAGAAATTCCAAAAGCTTCCCATTCGCTTGGTAAAACGAATACTTTAGATAAACTTAATCCAGCTAAAGCATCTTCATTAGAAACTTCGCCTGTAAAAATTACTTTATCTTGGATATTTAGTTTATTTACTAAATTTTTTAATCTGTTTAAGTCACCAGCATCTTTTCCCATAACTAAAAATATAACATTTTTATTTAGATTAGGAATAACTTTGATAACTTGATCTAAACCCTTATAATTTTGTATTCTTCCTAAATAAGAAATAATAAATTTATTTTTTAAATTATATTTTTTCTTAAAATTTTTAGTATCAAATTTATTAAAACTAGATTCTGGAATACCATTTGGAACAAAATAAATTCTTTCTTTTTTTATATTATAATTCGTTAACCATTTATACTGCTCTGGGTTAACTTGAATTACAGCATCATAAAATTTACTAACAAATAATCTTTCAAGATTGCTTATTAATGACTTAAATGTTTTTTGATAAAAATTATAATATTTTAAAACCATAAATGGACCATGGGGGGTATTAATAATTTTAGTTTTATTTAATAATTTTTTAAGTATTATAATTTTATCATGCCATAAAAAACCAAAACTATGAATATGTAAAATATCTAGCTTAGTTTTTAGTATTCCAAATAATAATCCTGGAGTAAATGATAAATAATATCTATAACGAAATAAAGTTTTATATCTATGAATCTGAATATTATCTAGAATCTCATATTTTTTTGTTCCTTTTAATAAAGAAGTAAAAACATGAACTTCATTATTTTTAGCTAGTTCTTTAGCTAGATAAAAACAATTATTTTCTGCCCCCCCTTTCATAGGATAAAAGTAATTTATTAAAAAGCCGATTTTCATAAACTATTATTAATAAGAAAATTTAAATAGCTTTTTAAATACTAAATTCGAGTTTTTGTAAAGAGGTTAAAATGCCACAAATAAAACTAGTTGTCTGGGATTTGGATAATACATTATGGGATGGAACTGTTTATTATACTGATAAAAGTAATGTTAAATTAAAACCGGGAACTAAAGAAGCATTAAAAGAATTAAGCAAAAGAGGAATAAAAAATACAATTTGCAGCAAGAATTATTATAAAGACGTTGAAGTTATGTTAGAAAAATTTGAAATTAAAAAATTCTTTGATTCAGCAGAAGTTAATTGGGGTTTGAAATCAGATAATATTAGAAAATTAATAAAAAAATATAATGTTAAAGAAAATGAAGTTTGTTTTGTTGATGATGATGGTTTTCAGAGAGCAGAGGTTCTTTCCCAAATTCCTAATATAAACGCAATTGAATTAGGAGATCCTTTAGATATATTAGCTTTAGATTTTATGAAACCAGAGAATGAAACAGAAGAAGATAAAGAAAGAGTGAAAATATTAAAAGAACAAAGAAATAGAGAAGAAGCTGAAAAAAATCATAAAGGAGATTATAAAGAATTCTTGAAAAATTGTAATATTAAAATGACTGTTCGTTCAGTAGAAGAAAAAGATTGGGAAAGGGTTGTACAATTATTTAATAGAACAAATGAGCTTAATACAACTGGAAATAGATATGAACTTGAGAAATTAAAAAAACAATATGATAATAAAGAAATTGAAGTTTTTGTTTCTGAATTAACTGATAAATTTGGAGATTATGGTTTAATTGCAGAATGTATTTTAGATACTAGAACTAAAGATTGGGAGATAATGGATTTAACTGTTTCCTGCAGAACAATGGGAAGAGGTATAGGAAGTGCTTTGCTTATTGCTATGATGCATGAAGCCAAGAAAAGAAATGCTAAAAGTATTAGAGGAATTTTAAGAGAAATTGAGAGTAATTGGAGAATGAAGCCTTTATATTTAAAAAGAGGATTTAAAGTTATTAAAAAAGAGGGAAATGAAACAACTTATGGTTATGAATTTACCGAAAAACTACCTAAATTTCATCCTTGGTTAAAAATTGAGAGAAAATAAATAAGCAATTTTCTAGGGTTTAAGTATAATAAAACTATTCCAATTTTCTTTTGGTTCATAAGCAATATCGCTAGAGTTTATTAAGTCTAGATAGGCATGAACTTTATTTTCCCCCACATTTTTATTCGGATAATACCAAACAGTATAGTTATTTGTCATATTGCCTAAAAATGTTTCATTAAAGTATTTTTCGTACTTATCATTAATAAATTCTATTGTGAGCTTATAAATTAATGTAGAATTGTCTTTTAATTTAACTTGGTATAATTCTGTTGTATTACTGCCATAAGGATAAATAGTTGTTCTAGGTTTTAGTTCTATTAAATTTACATCTTCCTTTATAGGTTCAGTGGGCGATAGAGGGGGCAGTTCTTTTTTTTGATTTTCTACCCAGTTCATGAAAGGTGGAATCGCAATTATAAAACCCAATATTCCTGCGATTGCTCCAATGACATAAAGCTTGTTTAATGGTTTTAAATTTAAAAACCACCCATATTTACCTTTAAAAAATTTTATTAAATTCATAACATAATTTAATTATTTAAAAGAATTATAAATATATCTAAATAACATCCTTATAGTAATTTTCATAATCTTCTTTTAAGCCTTTAATTAATGGTGTAAACTTTATTCCTAATTTTTTTAATTTATCATTTGTACAATAAAAAGTTTCATTAGCAAAAGGAAATTCACTTTCATCTGCATTTTGATTAAATTCTATGATTGGATTAATTTCAATTATTTTACCCATTTCTTCAACAAATTTTTTTAATGTAACAACTTTATCTCCACAACAATTAAAATTTCCAGCTATTTTATTTTCAGCCAATAAAACGATTGAATTAGCAACGTCTTCTGCAAAAACAAACTGTACCTTAGCTTCCCCGTTTCCAGGTAAAACTAATGTTTCTTTATTTTTAATTCTAGAATAAATAAATCTCTCTCTATCAACATAATTATTCTTTCCTAAAATATAAACGGGACGTAAATTAGAATGTTTTACTTTATTTTCATCTAAAACTTTTTCACATTCAACTTTTTCTTTATTGTAATCTCCCCATAAAGGCCAATCTCCGGTTTCAGATTCTTCAGTTAAAGGAAATTTCGTAGTTTTTTTATAAACGGCTGCAGTGCTAAAATTCAAGTAATAATCAAATTTTAATTCATTTATTGCTTTTTGAATATGTTCTCCTTTATATGCACAAGTATCTATAACAACATCAAACTTATCTTTAATTTTAAAACCATTTTTTCTATCACCTTGAATAAATTTTACATTTGTATAATTAGATTGTATTTTACCGCGATTAAAAATAGTAATATCGTGTTTTCTTTTAATTAATTTTTCAACAACCAAAGGTCCTACAAATCTTGAGCCACCAATAATTAAGATTTTCATAAAATTAAGGTATAATTAAGTTATAAAAAGTTATTGTTCATCCTTATGATATAAATCTAGAAATATAATTCTATCCTCTTCTTTTAGATAAGCATAAGATAATCGATATGGAGAAATATAGACTTCGCGAGTTCCTTTCCTATCAACCCTCATTGGTTTTCCAATTTCTGGGTCTCCTATGATTTTTTCTATCTGCTTCTTGACTCTTAATTTAAACTCTTGATGCTTTATCTTAGTAACCTTCCTTTTAAACAAATCAGTATGCTCTATAATCAAGGCTTATCACCATTTTTTAAGTTTCTTCAAGAAATCTTTGCTGTCCATACTTTTAAATTCGCCCTTATCGTATCTTTTCCATGCCTCTTCTGTCCTTCTAGCGAAAATTAAATCATCCTTTAAATTTTCATCAAAATCCCTTACACTTTTTAGAATAATTTGTTTTCCATTTTTGATTATTACAAATTCTTCTCCTTCTTTGAACCCCTTTCTCATTTCATTTGGGATTACAACTTGTCCTTTAGAACTCATTTTAGTTATGCTTAATTCAGTCATTTTAATCAAGTAAGACTAATCTTACCCGATATATAAACTTTTCGTTTCTGTGTTTAAGCCTCTAATATTTTATGTAATCCACTTCCTTCAATAACAACTTCATTGTTTTGATTTACACAAGTTGTTCTTACAATAACTTGCTGTCTCTCTGGAATTTTAACTAATATCTCGCTAATTGCAGTTATAGTATCATTAATCTTTACAGGTAATAAAAATTTCAAACTTTGATCTAACCAAACAGAACCAGGACCAGGACATTTAGTTCCTACAACCGTTGAAATTAAACTTGAAACTAAAATTCCATGTACTATTTTCCCAGATAATTTATTATTCTTGGCAAATTCCTCATCAACATGTATTGGATTAACATCATTACAAATAGAAATAAATTTATCAACATCTTCCTGAGTTATCTTTTTAGTATAATCTCCTTTCATTCCAACTTTTAATTCTGAAAATTTAATTGCTTCCATTTTTTAATATTAGACTATATTCATTTTTATATCTTTTTATATTGTCTTTTAAGTATTTAGTAGCTTCGTTTACAAATTCTTTAGTATTAATTAAATGACAAATCGCATTCCCAATTTTAACTGTTTTCATTATTCCCCTTTCTTCAAACTTTAAATCTTTATACATTTTAACTAAAAACTCAACATCTGTACATTGTTTTCCATTGCAAACATAAGTTATTGAACCTTTAGGATGATGTAGTTTAGTTTTTATTGTTTTATTATTAAATTTAAATTCATGAATTCCTTTTAAAAATAAATTAGGAAAATTAACTTTATCTTGGACATAATGAATCATGCTGTTATTTTCAGTTCCAAGCATTAAAATATAACTATCTAACTTAACAAATTTAGCATAAGGAGAATTATTATCAAATGGTGCTTTACTTTTTTCATGTCCTTTAACCAAATAATCAGCTAATTTACCTTTAGCTGCAACAGAATGAGTAACATGAATGCTTCTTTTTGCATTTTGTCTAAATATCTCAGAG
Source organism: Nanobdellota archaeon (assembly GCA_038044585.1). Taxonomy (GTDB): domain Archaea; phylum Nanobdellota; class Nanobdellia; order SCGC-AAA011-G17; family GW2011-AR20; genus GW2011-AR20. Next base: position 11,740 of record JBBSZT010000002.1, on the reverse strand, counting down.
AGTTTACCAGTCCAACAAGGATCATTTAAACTAAACTGTTTCTTATAATAAGTAAATGTTGGTATCATTATTGTTCCATCTTGAATTATATCTTTTAAAACAGTTAAAACAGAGTTAGCACCATCTTCAATATAACCAAAAGAACTTAATGAAGAATGAACATAAACATTCATTCCTTTTTTTAACCCTAGTTGTAAAAATTTCTTTCTTAAATAGTTTTTATCAAGCTTAAAAAATAATTTATTAATAATTAAAACAACATTTTTATAAGTTTTTCTAGCTAAATGGTACGGAAACCTTAATGTATTATATAAAAAACCCATTTTACTAAGCTTTAATAATAAGATTTATATAAGTTTTTAATGGAGTTTCATTATGAAAATTGGTATTGTTTTAGGAACTAGACCGGAGATAATAAAACTAGCTCCCATAATAAGGGAATGTGAAAAGAGAAGATTAGATTATTTTGTTATTCACACGAATCAGCATTATTCCTATGAATTAGATAAATTGTTTTTTGATGAATTAGAATTACCACAGCCAAAATATAATCTAGAATGTGGTTTTGGAGAATATAGGAAACATGTTGGTTTTATGAGTAAAAGAGCATTACCTATACTAAAAAAAGAAAAACCAGATAATATGATAATCTTGGCAGATACAACTTCTGCTTTAGGAGTAGCATTAGCAGCTGCAAAGGCTAATTTAATTATATCGCATGTTGAAGCTGGACTAAGAAGTCATGATACAAAGATGTTGGAAGAAACAAACAGAATAGTTGTTGGTCATTTATCTGATTATCATTTTCCTCCAACAGAAAAAGCAAAACAAAATTTAATTGAAGAGGGTGTTGATGAAAACAAAATATTTGTTGTTGGTAATACAATTGTTGATTCTGTTTATCAAAATATTGAGTTAGCAAATAAAAAGGTTAATATGTTAAATAAATTAAATGTAGAAAAAGAAAAATATTTTTTACTAACTTCGCACAGGCAGGAAAATGTAGATGATAAGGAAAGATTAAGTAATATCTTAAAGGGGTTGGAATTAGTTTATAATAAATACAATTTACCAATAATATATCCAATGCATCCAAGAACTAAGAAAATGATTAACGAATTCAATCTTAAAATTCCTAATGGTATAAAGGTTTTAGAACCATTAAGTTTTCTAGAATTTTTGCAATTAGAAGCAAACGCTAAATTAGTTATAACAGATTCAGGAGGTATCCAAGAAGAAACATGCATATTAAAAGTGCCTTGTGTTACAATAAGGGATAATACAGAAAGACCAGAAACACTAGAAGTTGGAAGCAATATATTGGCAGGAGTAAAACCAGAAAAAATTCTAGAATGTGTAAATGTAATGTTTAATAAAGAAAGAAATTGGAAACAACCATTTGGGGATGGAACAACTTCCATAAAAGTTTTGGATATAATTAATAAATTACAAATATGAGCAGCTTATTAAGAGAATTTTATAAGAATAAGAGAATTTTAATAACAGGTGCTGATGGGTTTATAGGTAGTTATTTAACTGAAAAACTTTTAGATTGTGGTGCACTAGTTTCGATTTATGTTCACAGTGATAAATTGAAAAATCTTAATTCTATAAAAAGTAAATTAAAAAACATTATCGTTGGGGATATTTCAAATATTAATACAGTTGATTTAATAACTAAAAATAACCCAGAAATAATATTTCATTTAGCTACAGAGAGTGATGTTAGAAATTCTATAGAAAACCCAATTGAGGTAAATAAAATCAATTTAGATGGAACATTAAACGTTTTGGAGGCTACAAGATTATTAAAAGATAAAGGTTTAGAAAGATTAATTTTTGTTTCATCTTATTTAGTATATGGAACAAAACATAATAAAATAAAGGAGTCCGATAATTTTGAGCCAAATACGCCATATGCTGCAAGTAAAGCTGCGGCAGATTTATATTGTCAATCTTATTTAAAAACATTTAATTTACCAATTGTAATTATAAGACCTTCAAATATTTATGGTTATAGACAAAATAAAAATTTTATTAGATTATTTATTGATTCTGCTTTAAAAGATCAAGATATTAGATTAGAAGGTGGGGGTTCTCAAACACGTGATCTTATTTATATCGATGATGTTATAGAATCTCTCTTAATAATTGGTTATGATAAAAAGGCAACTGGTGAAACTTTTAATTTAGGAAGTGAAAGTGAGATATCAATTAAAGAGATAGCAGAAAAGATAATAAATATTTCTGGCAGTAAATCAAAAATAATTTCAGTAGAACAACGCCAAGGGCAAGATTTAAGATTATGTTGTGATGTTAGTAAATTTAAAAGATTATTTAATTGGGAACCTAAAATTAACATAGAAGGTGGATTAACAAAAATAATTAGTTGTATAAAAAAAGATGAAAATATTATTTAATTGTAATAATAGTGCATTTCAAGCTCCTGGTGGAGGGGAGATCTTATTATTAAAAACTAGGGAATTTTTAATGAAAAAAGGTGTTAATATCAAATTATTTGATCAGTGGAATGATAAATTAAATAATTATGATATCTTACACAATTTCGGTTTATCAAATAATTGTTATGATTTAATCAATACTGCTTATAATAAAAAAGTACCAATTTTTATCACGCCAGTGTATTCTTGGCCATCTTTGAGATTCGCTTTGAGAAGTGGTGCTACATTAAAAAATAAATTAAAACTATCTGGTTATTCTATACTTCATGGAACCCCAATTCTAAATAAATTAACCCGCACAAATAAAATACTAAAAATGGCTAACATAATTCTCGCAGATTCAGAAGCTGAAAAAAATGTCTTAATGAAGACTTATAAATTAAACGATAAAAAGTTTAGAATAACTCCTTACGGTGTTGATAAGAGATTTTTTAATTCTAATGAAAAAGAATTCGTAAGAAAATATGGAATGAAAGACTTTCTTTTATATACTGGAAGAATTGAACCAAGAAAAAACGTCTTAACTTTAATTAAAATAGTAAATAAACTAAATTTACCATTGGTTATAATTGGTAATAAAAACTATCAAGGTGGAGATTACTATTATAATTTATGTAAAAAAATTGCTAGAAAGAATGTTCACTTTATTGATAGAATAGACCATGAAAGTTCTTTATTGGCTTCTGCATATGCAGCTGCAAAAGCAGTTGTTCTACCTTCATGGCTAGAAAATCCTGGATTAACTGTTTTAGAAGGAGGATTAGCAGGAGCGAATGTTTTAGTTACTTCAAGAGGAAGTGCAAAAGAATACTTCCAAGATTATGCTTCCTATGTCAATCCATTTAATAATAGAGATATAGAAAAGAAAATATTAATGGTGTATCAAAAAGAAAAAGATAAAAAATTAGCAAAGCATATAAAGAAAAATTTTATTTGGGAAGTTGTTACAAGTAAGATTGAAAGATATTATAAAGATTAATTAAATTCATCATGTATTTTTATCTCTATGAACATTTTCTTTATTTCTTCTTTTGTTAATTTATTATTGTACTTAGAGATATAAAGACCCTTATCTATATCATTACTATAATTGGGGGTTCCATTTTTTCTAATAACAAACCGATCACCCAAGTCTTCTGCATGTGAAATTTCTTCTTCAGTCATCAGTTGTTCATATAATTTTTCAGAAGGTCTTATTCCAATATTTCTTATTTTAACGTCATTTGGATTAATGTTAAATTTAGGGGCAAATTCTTCAATTAAAGCTTCTGCCAAATCTTTTATCATCAAAGATTTCATCTTTAATACAAAGATTTCCCCTCCTTTTGATTCTATAGCTGATTTTAAAACTAAATCTACGGCATTTTTTATTGACATAAAAAATCTAGTCATCTTTTCATCAGTTAATGTAATCTCTTTATTCTTTTTTATTTGTTCAATAAATAAAGGAATAACAGAACCATCAGAGGCTAATACATTACCAAATCTAACACAAGAGAAGATGGTATCTGAATTAAATGTTCTGGCATTTAAAACAAGTTTTTCGCATAATAACTTTGTTGCAGCCATTGTAGAAGTAGGATAAACGGTTTTATCTGTGCTAATAAAAACAACTCTATCTAAATTATATTCTTTAGCTATTTCTATTAAATTATGGGTTCCGATTACATTTGTTTTTACAGCTTCAATAGGATCTATTTCGCATAAAGGTAAATGTTTTAATGCAGCTGTATGAAAAGCAATATCCGATCCTCTTATAGCTGCTCTTAAACTATCATAATCTCGTACATTTCCATTTATATAATCAACATTACTATAACCTTTTAATTCGCTCATTAACTTATGATGTCCATATTCATTCTGATCAAAAACTCTTACCTTCTTTACTTTAAGGTTTAAAAGATGTTTAACAATTTCTCTGCCTATAGAACCACAACCACCAGTAACTAGAACATCCTTATTTTTATAAAAATCGCCAATTTCCATAGTTAAATAGTAAATTCGAAGTATTTATAAAATCTTCATTTTAATAATCTATTCTTCAAATTAAATAGCCTCTTTCTTATTGCTTTTATTAATATCTTAAAGTAAAATACAGAAAATAAAAATTTAGATTTTAATATATCAATGTTTCTTATTTTATTCTCCTTAAATTCTGACATTTGTTCAGTTTCTATTTCATTTATATTAATTAATTGGTTTTTTAGTGGTAATCTGTGCTCCTTATACCCGGGTAAAATTATTCTCAGATAAATGTCTTTATCGTTATTGTTAGTTTGTATTTTTATTTTATTATCTTTAATAGAAGAATTAAATTTGCTTTTTTCTCTTTTTTTCCACCACCGAGCAAATTCATTAAGATTTGTTATTAGAATATTATCTAAACTTTTTATCTTTTTCAATAAATAATCTAAAACTTCTGGATAAACTCCGACGCCATCATTTGGGTGATCATATAATAATAAAGGCATCTGTTTATTATACTGCATATTAATCAAGTAATTAAAATAACTTTTCATTTTTTCTTTAGAATAAAGTCTCATAATTAATGAACCAACACAAATTGGGTATATTGGTAATTGAATAACTTTAGATTTCTTTTTATCTAAATAAGGGTAAAATGGTAAATCATCATAGCTTAAAGAAAACTCTGAACTATATAAATAATTAATTTTTTCTAAAGCTAATCCTAATTTTTTATTCCAATAACCGAAAGGAGAAGCAAATCCAGAAACTTTGTTAGATATTCTAGAAATAAATTTGTCTGCTTCTAATATATTTTTATAATTTCCTTCAAAAGAATCATAAACTTTGTGTTCATAAGAGTGTGATTGTAAATTTTGATTTAGTTTGTGCAATAACTTTATTCCATTTTCATAATTCTTATTGTTTATTACACTTAAAAACCATGTAAAGTTTATTTTCTTTTCTTTTATCACTCTAACTATATTATTAATTTCATTTTTATTAAAAACATCTAAATCAATCCTATAACAAAAGATAGTTTCATAATTTCTTGGATAATACCAAACGTTAAGATAAGGAATATTACGAATTAAATGTAAGTAATGAAAACAATTTATAATTAATCTCCTTAAATCACCTTTTGATGTTACAGAGATATTTTCTTTTAAAGGGGCATGAGGGCTAGATAAATATATTTTATCCGATCTTTCATCTAGTATTAATAAATTTAAATCAAAAGGTAAAACAATTATAAAACCTTTACCAATTCTTGAAGAGTATATTGCACCCGTTTTATTATTTATCTTACCAATGTTCGCTTTTTTTATTTTATAACCATAATTCTCTATATTTATCTTAGATATATTTCTAAACAAGTCTCCTTCACCATAAATAGAATTTATATAAATTTTTGAAATTTTTCTATTTTTGTCTAATACTTTAAAGGACAAAGCGTCAGTTAATAAAGCACCACCATTAACAATGTAAGTTTTAATATTGTCTTTATTCTCTTCAGAAATCTTATTAGAGTTTAGTATAAGAAGAGAATATTTACTAAGATTGTTTATTTTAGCAATTTCCCATGGGACTTTTTCTTGCTCTAATATTCTTTCCCAACCATATTCATTTCTAATTAAACCAATTTTCATTTGATTAATCCAGTCAAAAAGTTTTATAAATTTACTTCTTAGCTTATTTTCATGCAAAATATCTCATTTATCATTCCAAATTATAATGCAGAGAGTATAATAGGCAACGCTATAGAGAGTATTCAGAAACAAAAATATAAAGGTAAAATAGAAATTGTTGTTATAGACGATAAATCTACAGATAACAGCTTAAATATTATTTCTAAATATAAAGTTAAATTAATCAAAAATGAAAAAAATTTAGGATTAGCTAAGTCATTAAATGAGGCAATTAAAGCTGCAAAATATGATTTAATAGCTATAATATGGTGCGATTGTATTCTAGAAAATGATTCTTGGTTAAATAAAATGATTAAAATTTATAATTCTAATGAAAATGTTGCAGCAATATGTTCGAAATTAATAATTCCAAAAGAATACTGGAATAAATTTTCATTCTATGATAAGATTGTTCTAACAAAAGATTACGAAGTTAGTTTAAAAAATAAACGAAGAAAAGGACGTCCGAGTTTATTTAACAAAAAATTATTACTTAGAATAGGATTGTATGATGATAAGGCATTTAGAATTTCTGGAGAAGATACTGATATGAGGTGCAAATTAGAGGATATGGGTTATAAGTTTATTACAGCTCCTGTTAATATATTACATTTACACGGGTTTTATAATTTATCATTTAAAAAACAATTATTTAACAAAGCATTACCATTAGCAGAAGCTTCTGGAGTAAATTTTAGAAGGCATGGGTTAAAGAGCTTTGCAAGTAAATACTGGAATCCCATTACTTCAACAATTTTATACTTTTCATTATTAACTCCTCATATAAATCTAATTTCATTAGTATTAATATTATTTCTAGCAATAGTTTATACAATAAAAGTATTAAAGTATAGCATAGATATAAGAATAATTTTTGTTCCTACATTTAAGATATTAAAAGACATGATAACAATATTTGGATTCTGGAAAGGATTTATTACAGGAAAACAAGAATTTTAAATTTTTACAGCTTCTATTTTCATGAAATTATACCCTAAATGTTTTGGTAATAAATAATCTATATGATAATCTCTCCAAGTCCCTGTCAATCTTATATATTCTGTTTTAATTATTTTAAAATTTAATAATTTAAGTATCTTCATAATATGTTTCATCTGGAATAACATCTTATGATGAACTTCAGGATGATCTGGAAAATCTTTCTCCCATAAATCTGCATGATAATTTCCAAGATGCATATGATATCTCCAATAATCTCCATTATCAACAATTGTAATTAATTTACCATTTTTCTTTAAATATTCCTTACAACCTTCTAAAAATAAGAATGGATTTCCTAAATGATCTAAAACCCCATTACTATAAACAACATCAAATTTGTTATGAAATTTTTTTGGTAACTTTTTATTTAAATTCCAAACAAAATCTACTCCTGGAAGTTTAACAAAATCTATCCCATAAGCTCCTTTTAATTTGTTTCTTCCACATCCTAAATCAAGTATTTTTACCATTTTCTTATGAAATTATTAATTATAAACTTTGTTAAGACAATTAATGGGAAGGTTATTCCATAAAAATATAAAATATATTCAATTTTATTAAATAAGGATCCCATCAAAAATATGTTAATTATTGTTGGAAAAGTATAAATCATCATGCCTCTTCTTAACAAGCTTTTATTATTTTTAGTTTTATTTAATTTTATTTTGATTTTTTTATTAATACTTTCGTAAAATAAGACTTTTATTTTATTTAAATCAATTAACTCATTTAATAACAAAGCAAATAAAGATGATATACCAAAATATATCATACCAATATTATTATATAAATTGTATAATCCAAGTGATAAACCAATAAACATCAAAGAATGAATTAGATGATGCGAATTTAGATCTAAAAATTCTCCTTTAACTAAATAATTTTTCTTTTTATTCTTTTTATAATAATAACGTGCTAATTCCCCATCTAAAGTATCTGCCAAGAACCATAGCTGCATTATTAAACTTCCAATCAAAAATTTTCCATAATAGAAATACAAACTTCCAATTATTCCAAAAATAAGTGCTGATATTGATATTATATTTGCAGAAACATTAAAATATAATAATATCTTTGTAAAATAAATTGAAAATATTCTGAAAAATCTTCTATAAATCCTATAAAATCGATTAGTCTTAACCTGTTCATACCTTGGTTGGCATATTACTCTTAATTCTTTTATTGGTTCAATATTTTTCATTTTTTGCTATAACAATTAATGTAGCATAGTTTTTTAATTTATTCTGATTACTTTTCTCTAAATATAATATAAAAGATTTTATAAAACTTGACAAAAATTCAAATCTTTTTGATAAACTTAATAATAACAAAACAATACTATTATAATAATTAACGCCATAAATTTTTTCTATATTAAATTTATTTATTTTTAATTCATTTATTAATTGTTCTTTTTCAACAGAATCACTATAAATGCCTGGCAATAATTCATGTTTCTTTTCTTTCTTGAATAATCTATAAATTTTTAATAAAGCTCTAATTAGATGTGGTTTTTTATAATTCTTGTTTCCAATTTCAAATATTAATAAACCATCTTTTTTTAATATTTTTCTTATTTTTTTATAAGAATTTTCTCTTTGTATATTATTAAAGTGACTCAATAGTCTAAAAGTAACAATCATATCAAAATAATCATCTTTAAAGGGCATTTTCATTATATCTGCTCTAATAAACTTCCATTTTTTATTGTTAACATTTTTTTTAGCTAATTTTAACATACTATTAGAATAATCTACACCAATTCCTTTATTCCATAAATTAATATTCTTTGTTAATCTTCCAGGACCTGTAGCTATTTCTAATAAAGTATCTGGTTTGTATTTACTTATTAAAGAGTTTATTAAATCTAAAGTAATTTCATGTTCTATTTTTCCAGCTAAATCAGAGAATCTTAATTTTTCATAACTTCTTGCAATATCTTCTCTTTGATAATGCTTCTTTAGTTCATTTAAACCAGAAATTTGTTTCATAATCATTAATAAAAAAGAAATATATTTAAAATTATCTCTAAAAAGAACCTTTGACTGCTCCATAAAGTAATACATCTAAGTATTCACCATTTTTATAAGCTGCTTGTAAACGTCTACCTTCTTCTTTCATCCCACATTTAACTGCTATTTTCTGCATACTAATGTTATTGGAAAAAGTACCGCATTGTAATCTATTTAAATTTAAAGTATTAAATCCATAATTCATTATTAATTTCCATGCTTCTTCACCAACACCTTTGCCCCTGTAGTCTTTTTCACCAATCATAATCGTAATTTCTGCATTTCTACTAATCCAATCTATACTTTGCAAGGTTATATTACCAACATGCTGATCGTTTAATTTATCTTTTATTGCAAAAAAATAATCATGCTTGCTTTTTGTCAAAGAATTAATTGAAACAGAATTAATATAATCTACTAATCCTAAATTTGCATTAGGGTCTTGTCTTGGTTTGGGAAAAATATGTTGCCCATTACCTGTACAAGCTTCAGGATTATTATACCAAGACATCATTCTTTCTGTAATATCTTCTAATGCTAACTCAGCTAAGTAAATTCTATTTGAAACTAAAAATGCGTTTTTCATTTTTGAATAAAATATAGATAAATTTAAAAGTTTAACTCAGGATAAGTTCCGTTTCTAATATAATTGTTATTTTTTAAAAATTCTGCAAAATTTAATAATAAATAATCATTATATTTTCTTGCAACTATTTGAGTACCAAAGGGCATATTATTTGGAGCTTTAAAAACTGGTAAGTTTATGCTTGGAACACCACAAAAGGTCCATATCCATGATGTATCTAAATTTTCAGACTCATATTTTTTTGGAGCATGTGCAGATGTCGATAAAGTTAAGATAATATCATAATTTTCAAAAAGTTTGTCTAGTTTTAATGAAAGTTCTATTTGCTTCTTTAATGCATCTTTATACTGTTCTAATGATATTTTATTCCCTCTTGCAATAATCTCCTTAATTATATTACTTAGTTTATCCATGTTATTACTATATTCCTTATTAAAATAATAAGCTAAAGTTTTATCATAAATTAAAGTGTGTATATCATGAACATTTTCAAATCCACCTGGTAATTCAACTTCTTCAATTTTAATATTTTTACTTTCTTTTAATTTTTCTGCAAAACTCAATAAAGCATTTTTAGCATATTCTTCAGCATATTTCCATAAATGAGATTTTACTAATGCAATTTTCCATATATTTTTAGATTTTTGTCTTGATTCATCTTCTAAATATTTTTTAATTAAAGGATAATCATCACCTTTAACTCTCGTAACATCCAACATTAATTTTAAATCTTCTGCGCTTCTAGAAAAAAATCCAATTGTATCAAGAGTATCTGTAGTTTTTAATACTCCTGTTCTTGGAATTAATCCAAAACTTGGTTTCATTCCATAAATGCCATTATAACTAGCTGGTTTTATTATTGAACCACCCGTTTGGGTTCCTAAAGCAACTGGAACCATATAACTTGCAACTGCTGCAGCTGATCCGCTTGAAGAAGTTCCTGGGCTAAATTCTTTATTATGGGGATTGAGAGTTTTACCTTCTGCATGTACTGCAAATTCTGCTGTTACTGTTTTTCCAAGGATTACAGCATCTTCTTCTCTTATCATAAAAACAACTCTTGCGTCATTTCCGGGAGTATAATCTTTCCATATTACGCTTCCCATTTCATTCGGCATATCAAATGTATTAAAAACATCTTTAATACCAATAGGAATTCCACAAAGCTTTCCTATTCCTTGATTATCTTTTATTTTATTATCTATATCTTGAGCTTGTTTTAATGCTGAATCTTTATCAAAATAAGTCCATGCTAAAACTTTTGGTTCAATTTTTTCTATTCTTTCAATATGTGCTTTAATTAATTCAGCAACAGAGATTTCTCTATTTCTAACCTTCTTGATCATTTCAGTAGCAGTTAATCTACAAAGATTTTCCATGATTATTTCTTTCATATTAAAAATTATAAATTATTAACATAAAGTTCTTTTGATTTATCTACGCGAGGGCCTTTTTGATATTTCTTTACAGCTTCCCAAAATTCTTTTTCTGTAATACCCTGTTTTCCTAAATTTTTTTCCCTGTGTTCTTTCATTATCTCATTAAATTCATCTTCTGTTAAGTTTGTTTGCTTTAATAAATAATCCATAACATCTGGTCTTTCTGTATCATATCTCTTAGCTAATTCAAAACCTTCTTCTCTTGTTAATAATCCTGCTCTTACATCTTGTGCAGCATGATCACTTGCTCTTCCAAATCCACGCTTTAAAAATTTAGTGTAGCTATGCATTCCTTCCATAATACATTCTACACTTTTATATCCTTTATAACTTCCCTCAACAACATCTTCTTTCCATCCATATTCTTTTTTTAAGAATTCAACTTGTCTTTCAGTATCCCAGAATATAAAATCTCCTAAATGTATTCCTACAACTCCAATTTTTTCTATTTCTTCTATACTCGGAAGTTGAAATGGATTAATATCTTTCTTGGAGACAGTGTCAGAAACCATTTGATCTGGATATAAACGAGCTGATTGTTTTACAAAATAATCACGATTAAATTCCATTACAGGATTAAAATATG
>JBBSZT010000001.1:12472-25882 GCA_038044585.1 Nanobdellota archaeon | reverse complement strand
TAACAATCAGCAACACTACTTCCATCACATTGTTCTCCAGAATCAATAACATTATCTCCACAAATAGGAGTTGATGATTTCGTTGGAAGTATATAACCCTCTATTGTTGGGGTATCATAACCAGGAATAGAATCACTAAAAAATTCGTACCTCATAGTATAAATATATGGAGGAAGATATCTAAATTTATAAAAAGGAATTGTTCCAGTTTCTTGATTTTGATAAAGGTAACCAATTATTTGTCTTGGTTTTTGGGAAAAAATAGGATTATTGATTTCTCCCCCCGTATCATAATAATAAGTATCTCCATCTATTTGATATCTATATATTGGAATAGTTCCGGTTTCAGGATTTTTTAAAATCCTACCTTTATTATTCAAAAAAGTATAAAAATGTGGAGGATCGTTGTTAATTGAATAATATCTCCAATCATGTTGATCTATACGTACCCCATATTCATATAATTGAAGGGTTCCTGGTGTTCCAACAGTTCCCCTGCTAAAAAATTGTTGAATAGAATTTTTAATCTCTATAAAAAAATTATTTACAGAGTCAATAAAACTAGCTTTTGTTGTAATTAAGTTGTTTTGATTGCTAGTTCCACAATAATCCCAACATTCTTGTCCTGTAGAACATGTATTATCTAAACTAAAATAATAACTGTCTTTCCCATTTCCAGGCATGCAGCATGAATAGCCTTTTTCATAGCAGCTTTCTCGAACACTCAGTCCAGTATAATTAAAATCATTAAAATAATTAAAGATGATTAGAGCAGCTAAGACAACTAAAAAAACAAATAAATACTCTCTTTTAATATTATTGTAGATTTTCTTAAATACCACTCTGAATCCCTCTGTTTTGATTGATTTAAAAAGATAAATTAGCTATATAAAACTTTCGTGAATTTCTGCAGCAAGAAGAAATCCAATCTTGGACTCTTCATTATAGATTTTATTAAACTTTTTTTGGGAAATTCTCTGTTAAATAAACTTAAAGCATTCTTTTTTGTTGCTAACTAAGAATTTCTTCAATCTTTGTAATAAATTCGTCAGCATCATCTAATGCGGTTTTAGCCATCTCTTTTGTGATTGAAGGAGTTGTAGCATATTGAGCAGTTTCTCTCTTTGTTTTTGTCTGGATAAGTTTTGCTATCAATTGTTCACTTAAAGCATATGCTTTCACGAGCTTATAAATATCTTTTGTTTCAATCTTTTTATCCTTGACAAAATTATACTCTAAAACCGCAATTGTTGCAGCATGGCTTTTTGATTTAAAGCCAAGCTTCGCGAGTGCAGATAAGCTGGAAGTATACATTGAATAATAAGATACAATAATTACCCAGTCATACATTTCAAAGTCAGATGCAAGGTTAAGCAGTTTTCGCATGTCTTCCTGCTCTGAAATCCTAAAGAGAAGATTTGCAATAGTAAAATTTTTTCTTGATTTTTTCAAAAATGGCTTTTCAAGTTTTTTATGCTCCTCACTCTTAAAAATCTGTTCCTTCTTCAGATAAGATTCTATTTTTCTTTTCAAGATTTCATTTCTAGTTTTCATGTGATAATTCTCCAGAACATTTCATGACCATATAGGGAAATGCCATATTCTTTAGCTTCTTTTCCAACATTTAATTCTTTTGCTTGTATCATCTTTTTTAGTTCCCCTATATCCGTAATTAACGGACTTATCCTGACATTATGAGAATATTGGTAACTTGCGCTCTCTCTTTCTATTGATTCTCTTAAGGTTTTATTCTTTAAACTAGTTACTATAAACATTAAGTCAATATCAGATTGTTTTATAGCAGTTCCTTTTGCATAGCTTCCGAATAAGATAATAGAGTGTATTTCCGAGATAAACTTTTCTGTCAGCTTAGAGATTAAACTTTCAATGATTGCTTTTAGTTTTGGATTCTCCTTATAGATTTCTTCTTTTCTTGCAAGATCTAAAGATTCAAGTAAATGTCTTGCTTGAGGACTGGCAAAATTTAGTTTACATTGTTTAGAACTGCCTATTTTTTCTATTTCAATAATTTCTTCTTTTTCCATTTCGGTTATATGGTTATATGCCGGCCTATAGCCTATTCTTAGCTGTTTTGATATTTCTAATATTGTCATTCCTTTGCCTAATTCTTTCCTCATCAGTCCAATAATTCTCAGCAGTGTTTTTTGTCTCATTTTAGTTATTCACTTAATGAATAATGTTATTCACTTTAGTATTTAAACTTTTCTATTTATATAAAATTTTTAACATTTTAAAAAACAAGAAGAAACTTAATTTAGGATTTTTCATAAAGCTGTTTATTAAACTTTTTTTAGGAAATTCTCTGTTAAATGAACTTAAAGCATTTTCATTTGATAATCTAATCAGTTTATTATAATCATCATCTGTAAATTTATTCAGCATTTGCCTCATCTTCAAATTAATAAACAAATCCATACCAATTCTTTTTCTCCATAATTTTTCATAATCTAAATTATTTAGTAATGCCTTGCTTAATTCTTCTGCAGCTAACATTCCTTTAATAATGCCTCCTCCAGAAATAGCTTTTACTTGTAATGCGGCATCTCCAATTAAAAAAATATTTCCATTGCTTCTTCTTGGCTTAGGATCATAAATTGGTATTAAACCAGCTTGATAATCAATAATTTTTGGATCTCCTAATTTAGATAAAAATGATTTAAAATAAAATTCAGCATTTTTTTCAGAACCTATTCCAACTCTTAAAATATTCTCATCTTCAGGAACAACCCATCCAAAAAAATCAGGACTAATATTAGAGCCAAAATAAACTTTAAATAATTCAGGATCACATTTCATTTTTATTCTGCATTGTCTGGCAACCCAAAACTTCCTTTCGCCATATAAATTAGCTGATTTGGCAACTTGTGAACTAGGGCCATCTGCTCCAACTAAAGCTTCAACTTCATAATTCTTTAATTCACCTTTATGTCTTAAAGTAATTTTATTATTTTCTTGAGAAATAAATCTATGGCTTAATTCAAGTTTAGCTCCTCTATTAACAGCTTCTTGAGCAAGAAATTTATCAAGTATCATCCTATCTGTAATTAAATCAGGTTCTTTTAAATTAAAAGTTATTGAATTATTATCTGGAGAAATCAATTCAACTTTTCTTATTCTATTAACAATTATGTCTTTAGGTATTTTAATGTTTAAAGCAGAACTTGGACTTGAAAGTATTCCTGTGCATTGTATTGGGTTGCCTACTTCAGGATGTTCTTCAAATATTATAACATCTTTTTCTTTAGCTAAATTATAAGCCAAATAACTACCGCTAGGACCAGAACCAATAATTGCTATCATTATATTTATAAATAAAGTCAGATTTAAAAAATATATGATTGATATTATTCTGGTAATAATAAGTCTAATTTGGCTGATTTTTGCTTCTTTAGAGGATATAAAAACTAGAGAAGTTCCTGACTGGATTAGTTATAGCTTAATCACAATTGCATTGGCATTTTATTTAATTAAAAGTATTATATTTAATGATGTAAGCTTTATAATTCAATCTTTATTTGGTTTAGGTGTATTTTTCTTTTTGGGAAATTTAATGTATTATATGAGACAATGGGGCGGTGGAGATGTAAAATTATTCTCTTGCTTAGGTGCTTTGTTTCCTCTTTATCCTAGAGAATTATTAAATTATTTTAATCCAAATCTACAACTTCCTTTTTTATTGATTTTAATAATAAACATAGTAATTTTTGGTGCTTTATATTCTTTAATTTATGGTCTTTATTTGATTATTAAAAATAAAAATAGGGTTAAATTTAATTTCAAAATAAATAAATTATATGCCTTTTTAGCTTTAATTTTATCACTAATTACATTATTTTTGCAAGACTTAATATTAAGAATGTTAATACTTTTACTAGCATTTCTAATTTTAGTTTATCCTTACATGAAAAACTTTATTCATATTATTGAGCATAAAATTATGACAAAAAGAATTTCTTTAGATAAATTAACAGAAGGTGATTGGGTCATTAAAGATATTTATTATAAGGGAAAATTGATTTATAACAAGAATAATCCGGGTGTAACAAATTTGGATATAAAATTGTTCGAAAAAATTAAACTAAAAAAAGTCTGGATTAAAGAAGGCATTCCTTTTATTCCAAGTTTTTTAGTTGCATTAATAATAAGCTTGATATTTGGTAATTTATTATTATTCTAAGGCAAACTCTCTTTTCTTTTTGTTTTTATTATAATTTTTTCTTTTTTAACTTCTTTTTTCTCTTCTTGAAATTTTAGTTTATTTGCTAACTCATTTAACTCTTTCTCATTAGATTTCTTCATATCCCAATTAAAATTAATTTTATCATTCTCATATCTTGGGATTACATTAACAACCAAATGCTCTATTCTCTGACCTGCATTTTCTCCGTTTGCAACAAAGATATTTGAATCAGCGTTTAATTTCTCTTTAATTTTTTTAGCAATTAAATTAGCTAAATCAAAGATTCTCGGACTTGCATCATAACTATTTTTAAGATGAGCTTTTGGAATTATTAAAACATGTCCTGAATTAGCTGGATTTATATCAAGAACTGCAACAAATTCTTCATCTTCATAAATCTTATAACTTTTTATATTTCCGAGAACAATTCCGCAAAACAAACATTGTTGTGTTTGATGTTTTTTCAAGAACTCAATTTGATCTTTATCTAGTTTTTTTAAAAATCCAGGAAGTCTTTTAGATTGTTCTTCTCTAGGTAACTTAACAATTTCATTTAATTCATTAATTTGGTTGTCATCTAAGGGATTCTCCATTATCCTATTGCCCTTCTCACATCAATAACTTCTACAGAATTAACGCCATCTAGACCCGCAATATTATTTTCTAATTCTTCTGTGCCCCCCCTATTTTCGTCCATTACAAAGGTTATTTTTAAAGCTTTTAATCCAAATGCAACTGGTTCAATTTCTTTTTTTATTTCTGTTTCTCCTGTAAATTCTTGTATACTTTCAACAACTTTATTTTCTAATTCTTTTAAATCAATATTAACTGATTCTGGCATTATTTTTAATGTTATAATTATATCGGCCATATTAATTTAAAATTATAAAGAAGGTTAATAAATTTAACTAAACGAAGGATTTATATAGTATTAATACATATTGATACGTATGGATAAAACAACATTTAAAAAAATTACTATAACCTTGCCAGAAGATTTAGTAAAAAAATATCAGAAATATTGTTGGGAAGAGGGAATGAACTTGAGCTCAAGAATTGCGGTTTTACTTAAGAAAGACTTGGAGAAATAGGATGGACATAAATAAACCTTCTAGTACAGGCATTATTTATTTGGAAGATTTAGTTTCAAATAAGAATTATGGATACCAAGACAAATTTTATATCGGGTTATTTCCTAAATTTAAAAGAGACTTGTATCTGGATTTATTAAAAACAGCTGGAACAATAAGAAATTTGTCAAAGGGAACAAATATTAAATTTACAAGATTATGGGATCAATTAACAAGGGTTCCAATTTCCATCGAGTTATTAAATAAAATCTCAGAATATTTAGTAAATAAAGGTTATGATAAATATAAATTAAAAAATATAGAAAAACAGATTATTTATATAAAAAGTGCTGGTTCTAAATCTCAAAAATTATATTATCCAAAATTTCCGATTAATTTAAAAACAATTGAGGGGTTGAGATTTATTTCTCATCTATATCATGATGGATGTATTGGAGAGTTTAATAAACAACCGCAATACACAAATCAATCAAAAAAAGAGGTAAAACAATTTTTAAATGATGCTAAAATAGTATTTGGTAATTTTAAAAGAAAAATAAAATATGGTTTTGGGCATGGCATAAAAAGAGAAAAATATTTTGTAATTAATTTACCAACGGTAATCGGTGAAGTTATGATAAAGGCCGGTTTTATTTCTGGAGACAAAACAAGAAAGAACCCCGTGGTTTTTAGATTTCTCAAAAATATTAATAATAAAAAATTAATTTCGGAATTTATAGCGAAGGCATTTAACGATGAATGTCACGTTAGGGATAGAGAAATAACTTTAGAACAATCCACATTAATAAAGAATCATCCAAAACCTTCAAATATTTTATTATTAGACAAAGTATTATTGGAGAAACTAGGCATAAAGGTCCGTAAAATAAAATTTATAAAGAGGTATAATAATCGATATGGCGAAGTAGCGAAGTTTAATATAGGAATATATTCAAAGAAAAACTTAAACAATTTTTATAAAAACATAAATTTGATAAAACATAAAAAATTAAAATTAGAGAATTATTTAGTTCGGACCGGAGAAACCACATGATTGGCAAACATATCTAGAAACTATTTCACGACAATGTCGGCATCTAACAATATCCTGTTTAGTACAATTTGGACATTTAAACTTTACACTGCCTGGAGAATTAACTTCTCTCTTACATGAAACGCATATTAATTTTTTATCCATATAAACTTAGCTTAAATAAATATTTATAAAGGTTTTGTCTTAGTAATATCATGATTTCATTCATCATTCCTGCTTATAATGAAGAAAAATATATAGAAAGAACATTAATCAATATTCCCAATAGATTTGAAAAAATCGTTGTTTGCAATGGTTGTACTGATCAAACCAATAATATAGCTAAAAAATATGCTCGTGTTTTAAATGTAAATGAAAAAAATGTTTCAAAAGCGAGGAATTTAGGGGCTGTTTTAGCAAAAAATAATTTCTTGGTTTTCTTGGATGCAGACACAAAATTAAGCACAAATGCTCTTAATGAATTAACTAAATTAAAAGATAATAATATTGTCGGAACATTTAAGGCAAAATTTAATAAAAATACTTTTTCCAATAGATTGTATTCTACTATAAAAAATATATTTCCATTATTTGAACTTCATAATAGTTCCGGTGTTATATTTTGTACTAAATTTGCGTTTGATAAAGTAAAGGGTTTCAATGAAAAAATTGTAAAAGGAGAAAATCATGAATTTATTAAACGTGCTAAAAAATATGCTAAATATTATTTTTCTAAAAACTATTCTATAACTTCCGATAGAAGATTTGAAAAATTCGGCTATATTAGAACATTATTCTTTTGGATAAAAGAATATTTAATTGGAAATAAAGATTACCCTTCTATAAGATAGGTTTATTCAAAGCAAACCCATCTAATCCCAAATTAATTAATTTTTTAATTTTATCTTTGCTTAAATTTTCTTCAACACCTTCATAAGCAAATATCTTTAGATTACGTTTATGCGTTCTTTCAATTAATTTTTTATTTAAGAATCTATAATAAATTCCAACTAAATCAGACTTACAAAATTTCGCTCTTTCAATCATCAATAAAGGTTTAAACACAAGTAAAGCTGTATTTATTTTTGGGTTAATCTTTTTCACTTTTCTTAGATAATTATGGTAAAATGAAACTATTATTACTTTGTCTTCAATTTTATTCTTCTTAATTAATTTTAAGACTTCATTTACAGCATTTTTATCTTCTTTTAATTCAATAACTAAACTAGCTTTATTTTTTGCTAAATCAATTAATTCTTGCAATGTTGGTATCTTTTCCTTATTTCCAGCATCTAGTCTTTTTAATTCTTTTAATGTATAATTTTTGACTAAACCTCTTCCATTTGTTGTTCTTTCCAAAGTTTTATCATGCATAATAACTAGTTTTTTGTCTTTTGTTAAATGAACATCACATTCTAAATATTTACAATTTAATTTTAATGCATATCTAAAACTAGATAAAGTGTTTTCTGGTTTATAATAACAAGCACCTCTATGCCCAATTAAAATAAAATCTTTCATAATAATAAGCAAATCTTTATAATATAAAAACTTAATCAAAACTTATGGGTGAGTAGTATAACCTGGATAGTACGCGGCCCCGCGAAGGCTGTAATCGGGGTTCAAATCCCCGCTTGCCCGTTTAAATTAAAAATAAATACTATTTATATCATTTTTAAAAATAATTTTTGTAATATTCCTTCATAGAAAGATTTATTAATTTTATCTAATATATTGATAAAATGCATAAATTAGAAGATCTGGTTGATTCAAATAAAAAAAGTTTCAATAAGTTTTATTATAAATCTAGACATCTTGCTTATTGTTTAATAATTCCCATGATTATGATTTCTTTTAATGGTTGTAAAAAAGATGAAGATGTGGTTGGAGTAAAAGAAAACACTTTGGAAGTTGAACGTAGTAAAATCGTTAATACTTACTTTTCTTGGTCTAATAAATTAATAGCTCAAGATTATGCTGGTGCTTTGTCATATTGTGTGCCTGGTTCAAATGGAGAAGGTAGAACACAAGTTCATAAATCACATTGGGATAGAGGAGAACAATCATATGATGACATTACTCATGTAGAAGCTTGGCTAGATGAGGAAGATTTATCTAGAAATTACGGAGAAGCCGTAGGTAATACTACATATTATCAGTATTCACGAACTGCTGGATCTGTTGAATATAAATTGGGTTTTTATTCATCTGTACGAAAAATTGATGGAAAATGGAAGATTGATGGCATTAATAGTAATAATGATCCAGATTGGTGGAAATAATTAAAAAAATAAAAAGAAAAAAATTATTCTGGATCTACAATTCCTTTGTCAGATATTTTAAAAATACATTCAATTTCAGCAATTTGTGGTGCGTCTATCATTTTTGCAACCCTTGTATCTTTCTTTCCTCGTCTTAAGTAAACTCTGTAAGTTGAATTATGTCCAACAATATGGCCTCCAATCGCAGTTGTTGGATCTCCAAAGAAAACAGCAGGGTTTGCCATTACTTGATTAGTTACATAAACTGCAATGCTATAATTATTTGCTAATTTAAGTAATGTATGCATATGCTTATTCAGTTTCTGTTGTCGATCCGCGAGTTGTCCGCGTCCAGAAAAATCACTTCTAAATAAACTCATTAATGAATCTACAATAAGTAATTTTACAGGAAGATTATCATTTTTGATTAAATCTTCAACTTTTTCTGTAACTAACATTTGATGGTCTGAGTTAAAACATCTTACAACCCTAATTCCTTTTAATATTTCATTTGCATCTAAACCATTATTCTCTGCAATTTGTTTTATTCTCTCTGGTCTAAATGTGCTTTCTGTATCTAACCAGACTGCAATCCCTTCTGCTCCACCTTTATCCTTTGGTAATTGAACATTTACAGCTAATTGATGAGCTAAACTACTTTTTCCAGAACCAAATTGACCGTAACATTCTGTAATCGCATTTGTTTCTATTCCACCACCAAACAATGCATCTAAATTTTTGCTGTTTGTTGTTATTTTTATTACCTTTTGTCTTTTTTCTAAAGCTTCAATTCCTGTTTCAAAACCCATATCTAATTTGCTTCTTGCATTGTTTATTATTTTTCTAGCAGTAGCTTCTGTTACACCCGCGATTTCAATCAGTTCGGCAGGACTTGCAACAGCTATGCTCATCATTGTGTTAAAACCAGCTTCTTCTAATTTTTCAGCTGTTGCTGCTCCGACACCAGGTAAATCAGTAATCTTGAATTCTTTTTTTTCAGTCATTTTTATTCCTCCTCTTCAGCTTGTTCTTGATTTAATAATAAATCTTCCTGAGCTTTTTGTAGAACAAGTAAAATTCTGGGGATATCTCCTCTTCTCAAATTAATAATCTCATTTCTCCAGATTTCTTCTCCTTTTTTTTTATAACTTCTATTTAAAGAAATTGTTTTAAATTCAACTAAGCCACCATTGAAGTCTTTTTCATTGCTCCATATTGCAGCTTCTATATTTCCAGATCTAAATTTTTTTATAGGGCGATTTGCCATCTTAATTCCTCCTTTGCTTTCGCATTTTTTTCAAATCTAAAATCAGCTTGGTTTCCCATTTTATTTCAGCTAATCTATTCTAGTAAAGACAATCTGATTTATAAAGCTCACCAGTGCGGTTGTCGCTTGGACGTTTGGGAGGTAATATCGATTTTAGAAGATATATATTAAAATATAATAAAATTATTTTGGACTTTGATTTAGAAGTAAAAATAATAATAAAACCATTATTAAATATGCTGTACCTAATAAAGTAATTACTTGAAAAAGAACGAACAAAACATTAACAACGGACGTCATATTATTACAAACATCCCAATGAAAAATTCCATAATCTCTTTCTTGATGACAAAAATTAGTTGGGATAAAGGAGTTTATAATCCAAAAAAATGATATAAGAATTACAAATAAAAAATACACTTTTTTTGAATAAATCAAGTTTTTCATTAGATATTTGCATTTCTTAGCAATATTTAAGGTTATTTAAATCAATTTCACAATATAATAAACGTTCAAGATAAATAAAACTAGTAAAAACAATTTCTCAAGTAAGCTATTTGTTCTAATAAACCCAGATAATTTAAAATTTGAAGGATAAAAAATATACAATCCTTGTTTTGTTAAACTATCTAAAAATAAATGGCTTAAATAACCAATATAAAAAGGAATCCAATAATATCCAAAACTTAACTTTATTATTAAAGCTAAAACACTTGCAAAAATTATGCTATGAATCAATTTTCTGTGACCAAATACTAAATTAACAAAAAAAGAAACAAAAAATAATTTTCTTCCAATTTTGCTTTTAGTATGATCAATATCTGGCAAACTTCCTGCCAAAACCAATATTAAGATAAATATGAAAGGATTTAAGTTAAAATATTTAAAAATTAATAAACTAATTAATAAAGAAAACATTAAATGAGTTTTAAACATCATATTATAAATTAATTTCTTCTACGATCTCTTGTGCAGCTTCTTCAACATTAATCTTCTCAATTGAATTAATAATAAACTCTTTTCTGTCAAACATTTCATTCTTAGTTACTTTTCCTGAAAACATATACTGCATTCCCAATAAATTCAATCTTACTTCATCAAATAGCAAGGGATTTTCTCTGATTTCATTTATGTTCCCAATTAATTTAGTTGCATTATCCCTAAAAGCAACTAATCTTATGTTATCTGTTCCATCATCTAGATAAAAATTAAATATAGGCATTTTAACACTGGAAGCATTTGGATGCATTTCGCATTTTAAGTTTTCATTAACCTTTTTTCCACAATCAGAACATGCATCATAAAATTTTGGTTCAAAAGCCTGAACAATTGTACCAGAAATACTTGCAAATTCTCCAGGAACCAAATCTTTAATTTGTTTTTTAATAACTTCTCGAGCATAACCTAGTTTAACTTCAGTAATTTTCTCTTCAGGATTTAAATCTAAAGCTGCTCTATTTCCTAAATGAATTTCCTTAAAACCATTATTCTCTTTTACGTAAGCATTCTTAATTTTAATAACCTTATCTTTTACGATAGTTCCATTTTCAACTTCTTTGATATGATTTGTATCCCAAAGAACAACTCTGCATGTTCCTGTCTCGTCTCCAATCAATAAACTAGCTACTTTACCTTTTCTATTATTTTTATCAAATTCGCGAACATCATAAACATCTACAACTTTTCCAAGAATATTTAATGAGCCAATTCCACCCATCAACTGATTTATTTTCAAGGTTTTTTTACCAAAATCCTCAAAAACTTTTACTCCAAGTTCATTGGCAACAATATAAGCAGCTCCTTCTTTGCTTATTAAATCACTTAACTCTCTTAATTTAGCTTTAACCTTAACCTCTATTTCGCTTAAAGAAAGACCTTTTTCTTTTTGTATCTTTTCAACAATTTGTTCGTATGTTAATCCTATCATTTTTAAAACACTTTTTGCTTTTCTATGCCAATATTATTTGTATTTATCTTAAAAGTGAAATCCTGTCTTTTTGATTCCAGCTTTCCTTGTTCAAATACCAAGATGTTTTTATTGTTTTCTACTGTAAATTGTATGATACTCCCTTGAACTTGATTTTTTTCATTGACACAAGTATTTAAATCTTCCCCCTTTTCAGCGCATTTTCTAATTTCTTCTTTAATATCCGTTATTTTTTTTAAATCAAAAGTCATGTCCTGCTTTATTATTATAGGAAGAGCATAATTTACTTTAAAATTCTTAAGTTCTTTTTGATAATTGAAATCCTCTAAAGTAACAATTAAAGTATTTTCTTGTAATTTTACTTCTTTTAATTTATAATTATAGGAAGATAATTCTAAATTAAACAAATTAATAAAATTATTTTGCAAATCCGGGTCGCATTCAGAGTTAAACTGCCATGTATTATTGCATTTCTCTAAAACCCCTGAATTTTTTATAAAATCTTGTATTGCAGAATAACTAGAATATCTAACAGCATATTCTGCATTTAATTCATATTCTTGACCTTTGTTATATGCCTGAATAATTTCTTTCTGATTTTCTCCTATTGAATTATATTGGTTATTTATTCCTTTAATAAATAATTCATAGTAAGCTCCTGTAAGTAAGATTAAAACTAAAAACGAAAATACGGGCATGAAAACAGCTTTTTTATTCATTTAAACATCCCTCTGTCAAGGTTATTTCAGCTTTTTTCGATTTATCCGGCAAAATAATTTCTATTGTATATGAATTAGGTAAAATTTTATCTTTTGTAAATAATGTAAGAATGTTTCTAGGAGATTGTTGTAAAGAATATTTCCTTATATCAAATTCTGATTCATATTCAAAAAATTCTTTCTTGTCAATCTCACCTTCTACATCCCACAAAGGACATTTTTCTTTATCATAAACCTTATTAAAAATATTATTTGTGATGTTATCAAGTTTTTTATAATCATTATTATAATATGAATTAACGATTAAATCCCTAACAGTCAAACCATTTTCTACAGGGGTTCTTAAATAATTAATTAAATTAATATTTAGTTCAGCTAAATTAATTTCTTTTGTAGCTAAATCTGTTTTATTGAGAGCAGATTGAGAAAATAATACTGAAAATAAAGTTAAAATTATAACTAAGAAAAATAAAGAAAATACAATTGTTAATCCACTTTCGTTTCCTTTTTTCATATAAATTCGACAGGATACCCAAGACTTCAGGCTTGGGAGGAATTGCGACCTCCCTTTCTTTTAATTAAGATTATATTTAAAATTAAACCAATAACAGCAACTCCTGTTATCAAATAGTTATAAAATAAAATATTATCCTGAACAACATGTTTATAATTTAGAACCATATTTATTAGACTATAAACACTACTGCCTATCCAAAAACCTATTCCGACATAATTATAAATTTTTTTTATCATTTTCTTTAAGATACCTGCCCTTTATGGTACGAGAGTATGTCATTTTAATTTTATCATTGCAACATTCAATAATCCTGGTTTATAATTTTCATTATCTTTGATTAAAACATAATAGGTATAATTGCTGCATGAAAAATGCTTTTGATCAAAACAAAAATTAAATTTATTTTTAAGATTAT
>JBBSZT010000001.1:9552-12372 GCA_038044585.1 Nanobdellota archaeon | reverse complement strand
CTGCATGAAAAATGCTTTTGATCAAAACAAAAATTAAATTTATTTTTAAGATTATCATTTAAATTTACAGTTTTCACTTCATTAGTTATCAAATTTATATTTACTCCAAGTTCTTCATGAGATTGAAAACAATTTTCTAAATTTCTTTGTGTAAACTTTTTTTCATCAATAATTCCGGGATTAACTTTATCATCTTTATATGCTAAACAATCTTCACTATAAACAAATCTCTGTCTTAGTATACTTTGCTGAACCTTATCTGTTTCAAAACTTTTCTGGATTGCATTTGTGATTAAGAATAATATAATTCCTGTAGCTATTATTAATATAATTAACCTTGGTATCCATATTATTAATTCTTGATCAACAGTTGATGTAGCTTTTTTATTCATATTACTTATTTAGCTCCATAGAAATTCTATTTCCATCTTTACTTATGATTAAATTATTATTTTTTATTTCAAATTCGTAATCTAACCGGTTATAATTACGATCACGAGTAAAAGCATAAATTTTTGGAATAACTTCTGTTAATGATTTAATTTGGATAAAACCTTCTTTTATAATTAAATTAACATCATTTAAGCTTGAATATTCAACTTTAACCTTTCCAGGAGAGTTATGCAAAACATCCATTGTTAATCCTGTGTCTCTAATTAAATATTCTTGTGTATAAGCTTCTGTTGAAAACGCTCCTCTTATAATTAAATATGCCATAACAGCTAAAATTAAATAAAATGCAAATAATAATTGTTTTTGCAATAATGAATCAGCTTTTTTATGCATAATTAAATAATAGATAAAGAATTTATAATGCTTTTGATGTTATTGTGTTTATAATGAATGATTCTCTTTCTTTTTTTGTTTCTAAATTATATAATTTTTCGTTTGAGTCATACAAAATAAAATTCTCGCATTTTAAAGTTTTAATTTTTAATGGCATCTCAATACATCTTGCTTCTTGTAAATTACAGTCTGGTCTTAATTCACCTGCCAAATTAGGGTCAGAATTACAAATACATAAACAATTTTTATCACGGCATTTAACAGGCTTCATTACAGATTCTTTAATAGAATAACTACATTCATTATTTTTTATATCTATTTGATCAAATTCTTTTGAAAAACTAATTAAAACAAAACCCTTTTTTGTTAAAAAAGTCAGATTTTTTATTTCATTAAGATTCATATCGATTAAATCTTTGGCAAGTTTTGTATGATAAAAATAAATAGTATCTTCTTCACCTTTTCCTGCTGGCGATATAAACTGTCCAATTAAATTTAGAAGTATAAAAACAAGAATAACTGCAATAATTAATCCTATTATTACATTAAGTAAATAGGTCTCTATGCCTTTTTTATTCATTTTCCCACGCTTGGTAAATTATTAATGCTAGTGTTTGCATTGCTAATTAAATTTGTAAAACTGCTGAATAAGCTATAAATCTGGGATCTAAAGGCAATAACTAAAATAACTAAAACTAGAACAGCAAGTATTAAGACGATAATTGTTTGAATTCCCAGCTCCATTCCATTTTTATTCATTTTAAAAAATTAACAAGGAACTTGTTGTCCTTGATTATCTAAGCAAGCTATATTTAAACTTTCTCCGCCAGGATTTTGGTTACAATAATACTTTTTGTAAACCTTAGCATCTCCTTGTCTTGTAAACTCAGCTTCACCATTACTATCTGTATCAATGTTAAAAAACTTAGTACAATATGCTGATTTTAAAGGATTTTGTAATGTCTTAGTTTGTTCACAATATAATCTGCAATTTTCTTCAGCTAATTGCAAAGTTGAACCAGCTGTTGCTCCGCTAAATATTTCTTTTATAGAAGAAAATAATTTAGTTGAACTTCCTGTAAAAAATGCAGCTACAACAACCAAAACTAGAATAACTAAAATAGCAATTATAATAATATTAATAGAAAGTTCAGCTCCTTTTTTGTTAAATATCATAACTATTACCTCTCTTGTAATTTAAATATTTTATTATATAAGCTTTTCTATTGCTTTTAAATCTTGCATACTTTAATACTTCCTGGGCTAAAGTCTGTTGAAATTAGGCATACTTTATTTGATTTATAAATCGCTGAGTTATAATTAAAATTAATGTCTGAAGCAATAAATCCAATTCCGGCTATTTTTTTATTTATTCTAGGTAATTTTCCATCAAAATTTATAATTAATTTAGGTTCTGCATTTAAACCATTTTTATTGTAATAGCAATTAAAATCTTGTATTGTTTGCTTGTTCATTAAAAGATTATTGCCATCTTTTATGTTAACTAATCTAATCTCATTGTTAGTAATTTCTACTTGATGAATTTCACTAAAACCGAATAACGAAGTATAACATAAGCAATCGTTATCTTTTGGGTTTTTACATGCTTGAATATCTTTAACAAAACTATCAAATCCAAATTTAGCATCTTTATTCAGCTGCGAATAATCGGTTTGTGTTATATTAATTAAGCCAAATATTTGTAATGCAGATTTACCAGCATCCCATAATATTCTTCCACCGCTTATTAATATTACCAAAAGAACTACTAAGATAAATAATATTCTAACTAAAGTCCATTCAAAAGAACCTTTTTTCATTTTCCAAATCTCACTAAATTCTTTATGGACTCCAATGTCTGAGAAATTTTATCACGCAATAAATAAGCAATGGCAATTATGATAATAAGAAAAACTAAAACTAAGATTATTTTGGCTATTTCCTCCCAACCCATCTCCCCTTTTTTAAACATAATTTTAATTAATTAAGTTAATATTTAAATGTTTAGTTTAAAAATTAATTTTTATTTAAGAA
>JBBSZT010000001.1:0-9452 GCA_038044585.1 Nanobdellota archaeon | reverse complement strand
CCCCCAACAATAAATGATAAAGGAGCAACAACTAACTTATTAAATAAACCTCCACCACTATAATCTCCAACCTTGTATGCAGTAAACATTGTGTATAAATTTTGATCCAAAGGAATTTTACCTTCACCAAAATCTATTTTAGAATTTTCTGCTTTAATAAAAAAATCTGCATAAGTAATTTTACTATTGGGAGGATTATGATTATTTAAATAAATTTCAAATTCGTCCACATCAATTTCTTTTATTTTTTGTTTAACATCATCACTAAATTTTATTTCACTGCAGACTCTACAATATAAATTTCTTGGACCCCAATCAATGTTTGAGTAAAAATCACTTTCTCCTTGACCATATTGATCCCAACAAGTATACATATTTTGAGCTAGTTTCTCATAAAATTTATTTCTATCAATATCGCTAATTGTTTCCTCTGTTGTTAAACATGGTGATTCTCCTCCCGAAAAAACTTCTTTTACATAATTAACACTATTTCTATAAACCCAATTCTGGCATGCTGCTTTACTTCCTGTTCCATGTAAAAAATCTCCAAGATTTAAAATTAAAACCCATAATATAACAATTACAATTAAAGCAAATATCCATTTACCAACAGTTTCCCATCCAATCCCTTTTTTATTTAATGACATTTTTTAATACACCTGTAAATACTAAATAAATAATTAAAATAAATAATAATAAAGCAATTATAATTACAATTGTTTCAATATCTCCTTTTTTGTTCATTTTAGCCTAATTGTATATTTATTGCAAGTAATGTAAACATTATCGTAATAAAAAACGTAACTAAAGTATATAAAATTGAGCTTTTATATAAATTTTTTCCTAGATAATATTGTTCATTTAATGAATCAGCTCCATTTTCAATTCCATTAGATAATATTGTTAATATTATAACAATCTCAACAAGATATAATCCAACAATTAACTGTAAATAATAACTAGGGATTATATTTTTTATTTCAAATAATCCTGCTAATGCTCCTACTCCACTAAAACCAGTTCCTTCAACAGTACCTTGTGACGTTTCTGTTAGCTGAGCGCTTAATTTTCCTAAAATTGTAACAATCATAGTAGCAATTCCGATAACAATTCCTGCAATTACAGGAGTGAGAAAACTAATCTGACTTTTCATGCTAGAAATTATTTCGCTGAGTAAATCTTTCAACCGTTCATTAACCTGATGAATTCGATCTATATAAAGTGAAATACTAACTAAAGCTTTGGAAACAACTTGAGGACCCTTTCTTGAACTTTCTAATAAAACTTTCATACTACTTTCAATTAAACTGCTTGGATAATACCAGATTGCCCCATTTTCCTTGTTAAAAATAGCTTCTTTTACGCTCATCCCAAGTGTTTGTATGTTTATTGCGACTCTTCTGAAAAAATCACCTGTAGGTGTTCCTTCCATATTCTTTGCAACATCTCCGAATCCTGATTCTACTGGAATACCATCTCCTATTCTATTTCCTAACTGAAATAAACTTCCTGCAAATTCCAATTCAAGTTTTTTTGTTTCATTTCTTATCTTAATTAATTTTTTAGTTCTGAGTTTATAATAAGTTCCCAAACCAAGAGAAATTCCTAGAGGTAAAAATAAACTTAAGATTACTGCACCAACTCCAAAAGGGCCATAACATGCTTTACTTTGTGAAGTACATGACAACCCATTATCAACTCTGTAATCCATTAAATTTAATCCAAGAATATTTATATCTGGTAAATTTAATATTGAAAAAATTATTGGAATTAAACTTATTGAACTTACAACAGCAAATATTAAAAAACTAATCCAAAAAGGACTTAATTGTATTTCTCTTGTTCCTATATTAATTAAAATATTTTTGTATTTCGCTAATTCTGGGTTTTGTTCTATTAAATCAGACTCAGAATAACCTGTTGGTCTTTTGCTTAATATATTTACTCCGAGAAAATAAACAATTAATGGTAATGAAATATCATATATAAAAAATAAAAATATAATTTTAGTTAAACCAGAACCCTGGACTAAACTACCAAATAAAGGCAATATAACCAATCCTAATATTGGTAAAATAACCCCAAGCATATGCAGCATTGTAATTGGATTTTTTAATTCCTGCGCATAATGCAGCATTTTTTCATATGTTCCATTTAATATAACCTCTAATGCTTTCTCCAATAAAGTAATTCTGCGATCTTCAGAACTTTCAAGCAAACTGCCTTGAATTAAATGAAAAGATTCAACAAATTCTATATTATAAGAACGCCATTTTATTAAATAATTATCCAGACTTTCTTTTATATTAGAATATTTTCCAGTTTCTATATCCCAAAAAACTTTCTTTAAATCCAAAGCCAGTGGATTCCCAATATGATCTGAAGCAAATTTAATTGCATGTTCTAAATTTGAAGTATGTCTCATATACATAACAATATACAATATACAAAGCACCATCTGATTGCTTGCTTTTAATCTGTATTTAGCTGCAATATAATTTGGGATACTTGTTAATGGTTTTATTAATAAAATAGAAATAAGTATAAGAACCATTGGCATAAGTAATGAAGTTGCTAAATCTGGATTATTAGAAGTTAAATAAAGTAATCCTGCTAAACCTAAACTTAAAATAATTAAAATTAATGAAATAATAACAGCAAATCCCGCAGCTTGTTCTGGTGTAATCTCTAGATGAATTGCGTCGATTGAATCTTGTAATATTTTACTATCTTCATCCTTTGGTTTTATTTGAATAGAGTTTCCTAAAGAATTACATAATCTTTCATAATTACTTAACGAAATACTTAATGCCTCTTCACGAAATATTTTATACTCATTAGAAAAATTTTCATTGGGTTCATAATCCTCAACTGTATCAATATTCTCTTTTATTTTATTTTGATATTTATCTAATATCTTTTTTATATCTTCATCCATATAACCTCTTTTTTACAATTGTTTTTGTTTTATAACTCTTTTAACCCAATCATCCCACTGAAAAAACACCCTTTTATTATCAACAGAACCAACTTCTTCTTTAACCTCATCTGAGATTTGGTGAAAAACATCATTGCTTTGAACTGTAAACTTAGCTTCAAGTAACCAATCCTGTTTAGTTTTTAATGCATACTTAACTAAAGCTTCTTTCATTCTTGCCCTTAACAATATATTTTCCCAGACAGCATCCCAATTCCCTACATATTCACGAATATTTCCTGCAATATCTTTTAAAATTTCTGAATCACCATTAATTAAATCTTGAGTTGGTTTTAAAGTATCTTCCTTTGTATCATATGCCATTAAATTAACAAATCCGTTTTCTTCTAAAGGATCATCTTTCCAATGTTTTCTTACTTCTGTAATTTGCAGAACTCTTCTAAACTTATGTAAACTATCTGCACTTCTCACTGGATTACTAATAACAATAATATCTGTAGCTTTAAAACTTGTTTTTGGAACTTTTAAATCATTTACTACACGATCATAAACTGAATAAGGGTCTGCACCATGTATTGTTCCTGCAACAACATTTGCTAATGCACCTATTCTCATAGCTTCATATAATGCCTGAGCTTCTATACTTCTAATTTCACCAACTATTAAACTTGAATCACCTAAACGTAAACTAGTTCTTATTCCTTCATCAGCTCCTAATTCAGAACTAGAATGAGCTAAAGCACTTCTGACTTTCATTGCTTGCACATTATAACCAAGTTTCCTTAATGCATCTACTGGAAGTTCCTGTGTATCTTCAACAACAATAACCCTATATTTTCTCATTATCTCAACTAAAGTACTTCCAAGTAAACTGGTTTTTCCGCTTGATCTTGTACCTGCAAATAAAAGTGTTCTAGCCCCATCAATTAAAAAACTTAATAATCCTGCTGCCAAAGGATTTATCATTCTGTTTTTAACAAATAAGGGATATGTCCATGGATTATCTCTATGACGTCTAAATGCAAATGCGAGTCCATGAGGATTTAAAGGACGTGAAATAACAGAAACTCTCGCACGTGCATTTCTTAAAACCAATTCTGTATCTAAAATAGGGTTTGCTTCGTCTAATGGTCTTCCAGATAATAATCTAAATTTAGAAGCCCAGCTTTCTCCGTCTTCCAAACTTGGAATAATATTTGTAACACACTCATCATAATCTTGATGTACAATAAAAATCGGTGTTTCTCCTATGGGACCATTAATTGAAACATCCTGGACTTTTTGGTCTTGCAACAAAACTTCTATTAATCCAAATCCAACAGTATAACGAACTAGAATATTTGCGAGATCTTCGCTTTCTTTTAAACTAAGTTGTAATCCTTTGTGTTGGGCTAATTCTTGTATTAAATCTCTGCCAATGTTAAAAAAAGTCTGACGCATTTTTTCAGGATCTGTAAACTCTTCTTTTGTTGGTTTATGTTCAATTAATGCTTGTCTTGCCAAATCCAATAATTCATATCTATCTTCATCTAATTTAAATTCAGGTGGTGTTAAATGATATAACGGTTTTATATCTCCTGGAATTTTATAGACATTAACTTCAGTATCTTTATCAATTTTATATATATCAAGTTCTTCTGCTTCCAGAGGAGGTTCTGCCATTAACCTTGTAAACATAAAATCTGGTGTTATTTCAGGACGAAAAAATAATCTGTAAAGTTGTCTATCCTGACCAGTACTATAGCCTGCTAAGTATGGCTTCGATTGATTAATTAATTTAGTTCCTTCAAGTAATCTACGTATATTATTTAATAAATCAATATAAGCTGTTCTTACTTGTGCTTCTTCAAGTTGCTCTGTTTTTTCTAAATTAATTTTCTCCTCTCTAACCATTCTAATAATTTCAACATAAGCTCCAATCGGATCTTGTCTCAATAAATTAATTACAATATTTTGTAGTGTAACACGCCACCCAGAATAAAGTCTTTCAAACATTAATCCTCTATTTATTATCCCTAGTGTTAAAAAGTTTCTTTGTTTCGATAGATGATTGTAAACATTTGCGATTTCAAGCAGCATTTGTGTTTGTTCATAATTATAAATATAATTTCTTCTCTGTGTAAAAATTATCCTCGTGACATTAGGATTTTCTACTAACAAATCAATTATTCTAGCCATAATTAACTGATTATTTTCTATGTTGGGAGTATAATTCCAAGAAACAGCATTTACCTTTAAAATTGTGTCCTGACCTTCTCTTAATACCTCATATGATTTTTCTTTTTTTATAAGGGGCATATTAAAAATATTATTTAGGGATATAAAAATCTATTCTTTCGAAACATTTTTATACACAGCAAGAGTAAAAATATTAGAGGTGAAAATGCAAAATTTTGAACCAATTAGTGTTGAAGAGCGTGTTAGAATTCTTGAATCAAGATATGGAATAATGCGTGACAGAATTTTTTTGATAAATCAGAACATGATTCAGGAGTATAGAAAGTTAAATAAAGAAATCAAGTTAATAGATTCTGAAGTCAAAAGCATTAAACAGGATTTGAATGAGATTAAAAATATATTAAGGAATGTGGTTAATGAAATGCAAAATTTCGCAAAAAAAGAAAACGTAAAAGTACTTGAAAAATATATTGATTTCTGGAATCCATTAAATTTTGTTACTGAAAAAGATGTTATTCAAATTATAAATAGAGGTGAGGAAGATAACACTAAAGAGACCACCAACAGATAAAGTTAAGGATATGAGAAGTAATAATTTAAATGACGATGAGATAATGAAAGCACTAAAACCAAATTTCTCCAATCAAGAAGTGGATGACGCTTTTAATCAAGCTTCGCAATCAGATGATAATATTTTAGATCAGCTAGATAATTCTCAAGATAATAATAAAGAAAGTGCTCCTGAAGATTTATTAGAAGAGGCTCCTTCACCAGATAATCAAGAACATGATTTTTCTTACAGCAAAAGCCAGAATTATAATGCATCAGCACCGGAATTTAGTTCTAGTCAGATTCAAGAAATTGTTGAATCAATTGTAGAAGAAAAATGGGAAGATTTAATATCGAAGTTTGGTGATATTAATTTATGGAAGGAGAGTGTTAATAATGATTTAGAGGCTGTAAAGCAAGAAATTTTAAGAACACAAGAGAGATTTAATAATTTGCAAAATATCTTAATCGGACGCGTTGGTGAATATAATAGAAGTGTTACTGAATTAAATGCTGAGATGAAAGCTTTAGAGCAAGTAATGCAAAAAATAATTGAGCCATTAAGCAGCAATGTTAAAGAATTAGGTAGAATTACTTCAGATTTAAAAAAGAAAAAATCTATTTAGAATCTACATGGCTAGCTATGTTCTTTATAGCGAAGGAAACTATAACAAGTAAAAATAAAGATCCCAATACCCTTGGATGAACAAGAATCTGGGTGATGCTGACTTTTGTCGGATCTGTTATCTGTCCGCTTTCTGATGCAAAGAAATCACTGAATACAGTTCCTATTGCTGCAATTAAAAGTATTATTATAATAACAAGAATCGTCCAGTAAACAGTTGGGTTTTTTACAACATCCTCCATATCTTTTTCCTTAGCACCCATAAACATGAATAATGACAAAATAAATAATGCCAATATTACTAAAACAACAAACCATGGGGTCACAAAACTAACAAATTCTAAAACACCTTTTGAAAATAAGAATAACAATGCGATGGATAATGCTGCAATAAATTTTACTGTTTTATTTTCACCCATTAATTTAAACTTATCCAAAACAGCATACATTATTACAAAAATAAATAAGAAAGAGAAAACTGGCAAAAAGAATTCCAGAAATCCTAAACTATCCAGAATTGTTGCCATTTAATCTTTACCACCCTTACCAAACATTTTATTTATTGCATCTCCTAGTTTATTGAATGAATCTTCTTTTCCAGTGCCGGGTTTTTTAACAACCGCCCATATAATTATTCCAATTATAACTAAGAACATCAGTGTTCCAGAATTATCATAAACCCAGGATTCCAGCCAGTTTGGTCCATAGAAATCTAGACCAACTGTTGGTGTTAATGCCCAATAAATTATTACTAAGGATACAATCGCCGCTAAACCTAGTAATACCCCGCTAAATCCAGAACTAACATTAGCTCCGAATACGCCAAGTAAAATTAAAAACATTATTGCTATAACAATAAATAAAGATACCTTGGGCAAGAATAAGTTTAATGTATTTACAATTTCAAACTGATTAACAATTAATAATCCGAGAATAATTGCAACAACTGCATTGATATTGCTTTTATTTTCTCCAAATATTTTTGTTTTTTCTAATATAGCAAACACTATCACAAATATTAATAAAAATGGTAATGCTATCTCATATAAACCTGAACCCTGTAATTGATAAAAAATATCTTGAATTGCCATTTAAGAACCCTCCTTTTTTTCTTTTTGCTTTGTAACAAACCATATTGCAGCAACCATTATAATTAAAAATATTATACTTGTAAATACAGCACCGCTCCACTCTGTTATTATAAAGAATAAAACAATTTCAAGCCATGAATTTCCTTGAGCATCATAAATTGAATTAGTAAATATTGCAACAACTGCAATAAACATAATAATCATAAATACCTTATACCATGTTTTATATTTTCCTTCAAAATCAAGTTCTCCTGTTTTCATAAATACTCCAATCATTATCAAGAAACTAATTGAAATTACGACTAATAACACAACATTTGGCAAACTTTCATTTATTGTTCTTACAACATTCGCAGTTGCGACAGTTAATAAACCAACGACAAATGCGACCATTGAATTCAGATTTTTATTCGGAACTTCCTCGCCTTTAAATTTGACAGTTCCCAGAATCCTTGTTTTTTCCAGAATTGCAAATATAATTGTAAACACCAGCAAGAATGGCAGCACTACATCAAATAAACCAAAATCTCGAAAAAACTGTATTGCACTTCCTAAAGGTGTAACCATGATAATTATTTAGTTTTAAAATGTATTTAAAACTTACTCTTCTTCCATTTCAGAGCCTTCTTCAGGTGCTGAACTTGGAATTGCTGATTTACTTATAATAAACACATCGCCTACAGCTCTTACTAATTGATGAGGCACTATAACTCCTTTAGCTCCACCCAAAACCTTGTTTAGGTAAGAATTTCTGGTAGACTTAACTCTCCATCCAAATACTCTATTAGAACTAACTATTGCTTCTTCAACATCACCAAAATAAAGACCATCATCTGTAAAAACCCTCATATCATATGTGGTTGTAACTTTTTTTGTTTTTAATGCCATTTTAGTTCCTCCTTTCTTTCTTGAAACAAATCATTTAAATATTTAAAGCTTTCTTTTAGAAGGATTTATGAAAAATTATCAAAATTTAACATTACTTGGAACTTCGCACATAGCTAAACAAAGTCTTCTTGAGGTAAAAAAATTTATTTTAGAAGAAAAACCAGAAATAATAACCCTAGAATTAGATAGGGGAAGATTATATGGATTACTAAATAAAAGAAAATTAAAATTAAATGATATTAAAGATATTGGAATTAGAGGATTCGTTCTTAATTTAATCGGAGCATATGTTGAAAAGAAGCTTGGCAAATTAGTTGGTGTAAACCCCGGAAGTGAGATGAAATTAGCATTTAAATTAGCTAAGGAAAATAAAATTCAAATATTTTTAATAGACCAGGAAATTTCAATTACATTAAAAAAATTAATCAAAAAATTTACATTAAAGGAAATATTTAGGTTTATGGCAGATTTATTTAAAGGTTTTATCTTAAGAAAAAACGATATAGAACCATTTGACTTAAGAAAAGTTCCAGAAGAGGAACTAATTATTAAAGTAATTGAAAAAGTTAAAGAACGTTATCCAAGTATCTATGAAGTATTGATAAAAGAGAGAAATGAGTATATGGCAAAAGCTTTATATAAAATAATGGATGACAATAAAGATAAGAAAATATTATCTATAATGGGGGCTGGTCATGAAAAAGGGGTCTATGAAATTCTCACAAGAATTTAAATCAATTTTTATAATTATATTAATATTATCTTTTGTTTTTGGTTTTAATGATAATAAACCAGAGTTTATTCTAAATAATTGGATTATGAATTTTATTTATATTTTTGCCTTGGTTTCTTTGATAGTGTTATTCAATGTTCTGGGTTATAAATTAGCTGCAAAATATTTTGGTACTAAGGTTAATATTAAACTTTGGAGTCAAGATGCATTTAAGGAAAAATTTGAATTCAGAAAAATGCATAAATATGTTTTTTCACCTGTTTTAGCCATATTATTTACGCTATTTTCTAATGGAAAAATATTTTTAAGTTTAGTTAGTACATTCGATATTAAAGATTATAGTTTATTTGGTAAAAAATATCCAAAATTAACTTACTTCAATAATGGTTTAATTGTTGTTTGTGGACTATTTTTTAATTTTATTTTAATGATATTATTTAAAATTTTTAG